>NZ_CP013920.1:632500-836724 GCF_001534665.1 Candidatus Arsenophonus lipoptenae
CGTGCTAAAAAAGCCGGTAATTGAATAACATCTACTACTTCAGCTACCACTGAAGCTTGATTTGGTTCATGCACGTCAGTCATTATTTTAACGTCAAAAAAATTTTTTATTTTTTGAAAAATATTCATTCCTATTTCTAATCCTGGACCACGATAGGAATAAATTGAAGAACGATTGGCTTTATCAAAAGAAGCTTTAAAAACATAAGGTATATTTAGTTTATTTGTTACACTAACATAGTGTTCACAAATTTTCATTGCCATATCATTAGATTCAAGTACATTCATACCTCCAAATAAAACAAAAGGTCTATTATTTGCTACTTTAATATTACCTATACTTACTATCTTATACTCCATATTTTATTATATCTCCAAATACTAAATTAATTTAATGTAATATAATTTGTTGCCTTTTTATCGAATAAATTTGCATTTTTATCATCTCAGAAACAGGATCTTCTGGGCATTGTTCGATAAAATAATTTAAATCAGAAATTGCTACATGATTACATTCAAGATGAGCAAAAATAAGACCTCTATCACGTATTTCATAGGGATCGTTTGGATTAAAAGTTAATAATGTTTCACATACTTTTAATGCTTGTTCCATTTTTTTTTCTTCCATTAATGCTGCTTTCATTGTATCAAATATTTTACGTATTATGATACTATGAGTCGTTTCTTCTATATCTTTTCTTTTTAAATTGGCAAAAGGACTAATTGTCCCTTTTACCCATAAATCAAGCATTTGTTCGGTAAGTGTTTCACCATTTATTGGATTAATATACCAATATGTTCCATTATTTAGACGTACACATAAAATAAGTTGTGCAAGGAAAATAATTGGTATAACTGGTAGTTGTAGTTTCGTAGCAACATGCAAAAAAATTATTCCCAATGATACAGGAGCACCTTGTCTTGTAATTAATACTTTATCTAACCATAGTGCCTCAGAAAGTGAATAAACCCCCTTGACACAGCTAAAAAGCCAGTCTTGATAAAATAATTTTAGTAATATAGATATTTGTGTATCTATATTACTATTAACTGTTATTATTTGTCTCGCTTCTGTCACTAATGTCTGAAGTTGTATATTAACTTGTTCAACTGGAAAATCTGAGCGAATCATATTTGAAACTAATATAATTCCTTCGCTCAGGGGTGCGTTATTAAATTTAAAATCAGCTATGGTTGTTTTCATCACGGTTCCATTGACCTACTGTAATACGTTCATTACCTCCATAATCTTTAAAAGTTACTACCTGTTTATAATGATAACAGAAAAATAACTTTCTTACTTGCTCTCCTTGTAGCCATCCATGTTCAAGTAAAAGCCATCCATTATTAGCTAAGTAATGACGAGATTGTTCAATGATTAATTGAATATCAGCTAATCCATGATTGTCTGATATTAATGCTATTTTAGGTTCAAAACGAACATCACCTTTTTGTAAATATGGATCATATTTATCAATATAAGGAGGATTACTGACAATTATATCAAATTCTTGAATAGGTAGTGAAGCAAACCAATTACTTTTATAAAATTTAATATTATTTATTAGTAAATTTTTTGCATTTAATTTAGCTAATTTTATTATATTATCACTAATATCTATACCAATTATTTTAGCTTTTTTACATTCTGATGCTATAGCTAATGCTATAGCACCAGTGCCTGTTCCCAAATCTAATATTTTTGTTGTTTTTTGAGTTGATAATAATTGTAAGGTTCTTTCAACTAAACATTCCGTATCAGTTCTAGGTATTAACGTAATAGGTGAAACTTTTATTGGTAACGACCAAAATTCTTTTTCTTTTACTAAGTAAGCGATAGGTTCTCCATTAGAACGTCGAACTAATAAATTTTTTAATAGTTGTTGTTGTTTAACAGTTAGTTCTGTATCACTAAATGCAATAATAAAGGTTCTATTTTTTCCAGTTATATGTTGTATTAAAATTTCAGCATCCCGTTTTGGACTATCACTATAGTAAAGTTTTTTAGCAGCACAATCCAACCATTGTTTATAATTCATAAACAGTTACTCTGATAATGCAGATAATTGATCTGCTTGATATTCATTAATAATAGGTTGAATTAATAAATCTAGTTTTCCGGCTATTACTTCATTTAAACGATATAAAGTCAAATTAATACGGTGATCAGTAACTCTCCCTTGTGGAAAATTATAAGTTCTTATTTTATCAGATCTTTCTCCAGAACCAAGCAGATTACGCCTTTCAAATGCCTCTGCTTCACGATATTTTTGCATTTCTAATGTATGAATACGTGCTGCTAAGACCGATAATGCTTTAGATTTATTTTTATGTTGAGAACGTTCATCTTGACACTCAACTACAATTCCTGTTGGAATATGAGTAATGCGTATAGCAGAATCAGTAGTATTAATGTGTTGTCCTCCAGCTCCTGATGAACGAAAAGTATCAATTCTTAAATCATTTATATTAATATTAGATATCTCAATTTCTGGAATTTCAGCTAACACAGCTACTGTACAAGTTGATGTATGGATACGTCCTTGCGATTCTGTTTCTGGAATTCGTTGAACACGGTGACCTCCAGATTCAAATTTTAGATAACTATATACATTATCACCGTTAATTTTAGTAATAATTTCTTTGTAACCACCATGATATCCTTCAATTGCATTAATAATTTCTATATCCCAACGTCTTGATTCAGCATAGCTATTATACATCTTGAAAAGATCACCGGCAAATCTTGCTGCTTCATCACCACCAGTAGCAGCTCTAATTTCTAAAAAGCAATTTTTTTTATCATCAGGATCTTTTGGTAAAAGTAAAATCTCTAATTGTTTTTCAAATTCTTGATTATATTTTTTTGCTTTTTTTAATTCTTCCATAGCCATTTCATGCATTTCAGGATCTTTTAATAAAATTTTAGCTGTTTTAATATCTTGTTGTATAGATAACCATGATTTAAAACATCTAGTAATATTAGATAACTGTGTATACTCTTTAGATAAAGCTATAAATTTTTTATGATCTGTGATAATTTTAATATCAATTAGTTGAGTTTGAATGTCTTCATAGTGTTCCTGCAATGCTTTTAATTTAGAAATTATTGAAGATTTCATTTGTTATGGTAGACCTTATAAAAATAATTTAATTTTATCCCAATTATAAGCTATTTTTATATAAAATAATAAATATTACTATTTTTATATTTATGCTTCTGGAATTATTATTTATGAGTTTATTAGATAATTTATTTATGAATAACAGATTAAATCTATTTATTACTTATTTATTATTTATTATTTATTATATTAACAATTTCATAATGAATCTAATAATTTTTTTGTTATTTTATTCACATAATATCATTATTTGAATATGATATTCATAAATTATATTTACTAATAATTTAGAAGATAAATTAGAACACAAATAAAATAATAATTTGTTTTTTAAAATATTTTCCTTTTTAATTATTAAAATTTTCATTTTTTAAAATTTATATATTTTTTCTATAAAATGGTAGAAAAATTATTTTTGTCTATTTAGAAATAAATATTATTTGATGATTAAATATATAATCAATAATTATATTGATTATATATATCAAATTAATGTTCATTCATATTTTTATAGCTGTTCAAATTAATTTTTAGCAGATGTTAAATCTATTATTAGTAGAATTAAAATTAATAACATTATCAATTCTAAATAAATCTATATTAATTTTATTTTATCTAAAATAAAAACTTTTATTTTAAATTTATTTGCGTATTCTATTTTTTTTAAAATTAATATTTTAATTAAAATTATTTATTTATAGATATAGTTTTACAACTATTTAATCAATAAAATATATAATTTAAATATTTATTTAATAATTAAATTAATTTACATTTTTTTATAAAAGCAATTTTTATATAAATAGTAGATATTTCTACTTCTAGAAAATTATTTTTGTTATATAAAATTTTTAATTTAATTAGTCAAATTTTTGCTAATTTTGAATTAGAAATGCTTTTTTGATTTAATTTTTGTTTGAATTTTTATAAATTTAATGCATGATTAATATATTACTATATAATAAATAGTTTAAGAATAAAATATATCTTAGCATGTATCATATAATACTAATTTTTTTTAGTTTTATTTTTATTAATATTTAAATGAATATATATAATGAAATAATTTATTTATTTTAGCATAAAGATTATATATTAAGAAGATAATTTCATTATCTTGTAAATAAGAGTACTTATATTACATAAGTAAAATTTTTTTATAATGTTTACTTAAATTATATTTTAATAATATATTTGATTTTTTATATTAGTTGTATTAAAAATTTGCTGATATTAATAATGTATTATTAATAATGCTATTTGATAGATGGTAATAGGAATGTTTAATAGTGACACTAATTACTAAAAGGTTTTTGAAAAAAAACTATTTTTTTTATAAGTTTATCACTATTATTTATATCTTTTCTATCTTATTAACTTCATGTACATTTAGTCAATATTTACATAATAAAAAAAATAGTTTTGAATATAATTCACTACAGACAAGTAACCATAATAAGCTTACTGATATAACAAAATTTCAAATACGAGGTACTTTTACCTATATTAATGGTAATAAAAAAATTTCGGCTAAGTTTTTTTGTCAACAATATACATTATTTAATTATCGCTTGTTAATAATGAATCCATTAGGATTAACAGAATTAGATTTATATTTAACCCCAAAAATTATTAAGTTAATTGATAAACAAGGTAAAAAATATATAAGTTATAATCCTAAATATTTAATTTATCAATTAACAAACATGAAAATACCAATTGAATATTTGTCATATTGGTTAATTGGATTACCAATTAATGCAACATCATTTACTTTATATAAAAATGGATTGTTAAATACAATTAAATATAAGCAGAATGATAATTTTTTAAATATAAATTATATTTATAATGATTATAGTAATATAATTAAGTTACCTTACTATATTATCTTGGTACAAGATAAGCTATATATTAATTTAAAAATTGATAATTGGATTTTAAAAAAATGATATTAACTTGGCCATCTCCAGCAAAAATTAATTTATTTTTATATATTACAGGTATTAGAACTGATGGTTATCATCAATTACAAACTTTATTTCAGTTTCTTAATTATGGCGATTCAATCACAATTGAACCGCGTGAAGATAATCAAATTAAACTAATGACATCTTTTATTAATTTACCAACAGAAAATAATCTTATTATTAAAGCAGCATTTTTATTTAAACGATATTGTATGGAAATTAATTCTACTGATAAATATCAAGGTGTTAATATTTATGTTGATAAGAGATTACCATTTGGTAGTGGTTTGGGTGGCGGTTCTTCTAACGCAGCAACTATGTTGATTGCTTTAAATTATTATTGGAAAATGAATATTAATGATGATACATTAGCTAAGCTTGCATTAAATTTAGGATCTGATATCCCAGTATTTGTAAAAGGTCATGCTGCTTTTGCACAAGGTATTGGTGAACAACTAATTAATGTGAATCCAGTAGAAAAATGGTATTTAGTTGCTAATCCTAAAATTAATATTATTACTAAAAAGATCTTTTCTGATTCAAAATTTAAAAGACATTCAATAAAACGTTCATTAAATACTTTGTTAAAAGCACCATATAAAAATGATTGTGAATTAATTGTAAGAAAACGCTTTCCTAAAGTTGAAAATATTTTTTTATGGTTATCAGAATATGCTTCAACACGCCTTACAGGCACTGGTAGTTGTGTATTTGCTGAATTTACAAATAAATCTTGTGCCCTTAAAGTATTAAATAAAGCACCAGAATGGATGGATTGTTTTGTTGCTAAAGGTATTAATAAATCCCCGTTGCATAAATTTAGAGATGATATTTCTAGATATTAATTATAAATAATATTTATGTAATAATGATATTAGCATAAATTTGAGGTTTTTTACGTGCCTGATATGAAACTTTTTAATGGTAACGCTATACCAGAATTAGCTCAACGTATTGCTAATCGTTTATACACTAAACTTGGAGATGCAGATGTTAGTCGTTTTAGTGATGGTGAGATTAATGTTCAAATTAATGAAAATGTCCGAGGTGGAGATGTTTTTATAATACAATCTACTTGTGCTCCAACAAACGATAATTTAATGGAGCTTTTTGTGATGGTTGATGCATTATGTCGTGCATCAGCTGGCAGAATTACTGCTGTAATTCCTTATTTTGGTTATGCACGTCAAGATCGTCGTGTACGATCAGCTCGTGTGCCTATTACCGCTAAGGTAGTAGCAGATTTCTTTTCCAGTGTAGGTGTTGATCGTGTATTAACTGTAGATCTACATGCTGAGCAAATACAAGGTTTTTTTGATGTTCCTGTTGATAATGTTTTTGGAAGTCCAATTCTATTGGAAGATATGTTATCTAAAAATTTAGAAAATCCTATTGTAGTTTCTCCTGATATTGGTGGTGTAGTACGAGCTCGTGCTATTGCTAAATTATTAAATGATACTGATATGGCTATTATTGATAAACGTCGTCCTAGAGCAAATATTTCACAAGTTATGCATATTATTGGTGATGTTGCTAATAGAGATTGTGTACTAATTGATGATATAATCGATACAGCTGGTACTTTATGTAAAGCTGCTTCTGCATTAAAGGAGTGTGGTGCTAAAAGAGTATTTGCTTATGCTACTCATCCTATATTTTCTGGTAATGCTGTATCTAATATTAAAGATTCAGTAATTGATGAGGTTATTGTTTGCGATACCATTCCTTTATCTATAGCAATAAAAAGGCTTAATAAAGTACGATCTTTAACATTATCAGGCATGTTGGCTGAAGCAATTCGTAGAATTAGTAATGAAGAATCCATTTCAGCTATGTTTGAACATTAAAAAAATAAGGTAATATAATAAGTTAAATTTTATTAGTTTAATTTATTATTAAAATAAATAAAAAATACTTTTTTATTTATTTAATGATCGAAAAAATAATATTTTTAAAATATTTAATTAAAATTTATAACAATTTATTTTAAATATATTAATTAATAAAATTATCAAATATTAATGTTGAATAATTAATAAAATGGATAGTAAAATAAAATTAATTGTTGGATTAGCAAATCCAGGTCACAATTATGAATTTAGTAGGCATAATGTAGGTTCATGGTATGTGAAATTATTAGCAAAACAATATAATCAATTTCTAAAAGAGGAAAAAATTTTTTTTGGGTATACTACTACAATATTTTTAGCAGACGAGTATGTTCGCTTATTGATACCTAAAACATATATAAATTTTAGTGGTACTTCAATATTAGCATTAATTAATTTTTATGATATAAAACCTACAGAAATTCTTATTGCCCATGATGAATTAGATTTGATACCAGGGATAGCTAAAATAAAATTTGGTGGTAGTAATAATGGACATAATGGTCTTAAAGATATTCAAGCTAAACTTAATGGTAATTCTAATTTTTATCGTTTGCGTATTGGTATTGGTCATCCAGGTGATAAAAAGAAAGTTATTAACTTTGTGTTAAATAAACCATCTGTACATGAACAAAAATTAATTTATAATAGTATTCATGAAGCAATAAATTGCACCCCGATTTTAATTAATAAAGGGATTAAGAAAGCGATTAATAGATTACATGCCTTTAAGGGATTTAATTGATATCTGTTTTATATTTTTAAAGAATATAATATGTTTTTTAACAATAAATTTATTTCTTTTCTGAAGCAGTTTATTATTTTATTAAATAAAAGCTTAAGGATATATAATTGATGAGCTTTAAATTTGGTATCGTTGGTATGCCTAACGTAGGTAAATCAACTATTTTTAATGCACTTACCAAAAGAGCAGTTGAAGTAGCAAATTTCCCATTTTGCACTATTAAAGCAAATACTGGTATGGTTAAGGTACCAGATCCTCGTATTAACCAATTAGTAAAAATTGTCAAACCACAACGAATATTACCGGCAACAATTGAATTTATAGATATTGCCGGTTTAGTGAAAGGTGCATCTACAGGTGCAGGTTTAGGAAATCAATTCTTAAATAATATTCGTGAAACTGAAGCCATTATTCATGTTATTCGTTGTTTCGATAATAATAATATAATTCATATTCATGGAAAGATAGATCCAATATCTGATATTGATACTATCAATACTGAATTAATATTATCTGATTTGGACACTTGTGAAAAAGCTATTAATAGTATTCAGAAAAGAGTGAAAAGTGGTGATAAAAAAGCTAAAATTCAATTAAATATTTTAAAAAAATGTTTATTTCATATTGAAAATACATTTATGCTTCGTAATTTAGCATTAACTAAAGAAGAAAAATTTTTTATTCGTCATTTTAATTTTTTAACTCTTAAACCTATAATGTATATAGCTAATGTTAGTAATGATGAATTTAATAAAAATTATCTTTTAGCAGCAGTATATAAATTTGCTAAAAAAGAAAATTCTATTGTTATACCAATATGCGCAATAATAGAGGATGCTATTAGTAAATTAGATGATTATGATCGTGATAAATTTATTAATAAATTAGGTATATTAGGTTATAAAAAGTATAGTTTAAATAATATAATCAATTCTGGATATAGTTTACTTAATTTACAAACTTATTTTACTGTTGGTTCTAAAGAAGTGAGAGCTTGGACAGTACCAGTAGGTACTACTGCCCCTCAGGCAGCTAGCAAAATTCATAGTGATTTTAAAAAGGGTTTTATTCGTGCACAAATAATTTCATTTGATGATTTTGTGAATTACAATGGTGAAATTGGAGCTAAAAAAGCAGGCAAAATGCGCATCGAGGGTAAAGAATATCTTATAAAAGATGGTGATATAATTACTTTTTTATTTAATGTTTAATTAAGTCATTATTAATGATAAGATAAATTTTAATAGATGTTTGTCTTATATTTTATTATAAGATATTATGATTATAATTTAGAAAATAACTTTTAATATAATCATTCATATATTATAATTATTCATAAAATTAACACTGAAATTATATGTATATAATTATCAGTATATGATATAATTTTCATATACTGATACATTATGCTATAATAGCACTATGTGTATTTTGAAATCAAAATTTATATTATTTGTATATAATCAAAATTTATTTGTATATTTTTAGATCTATATTAAAAACATAACATATTAACAAGATACCAAGATTATATAATCTTAATTTAATTTATCGATAATGAAGTTATATTTTTATAATTAAAAATCAAAAGTATTTTACTTTTATACAGCGGGTTATTTTTTTTAAAGTATTCAGTTGTAATAAATTATTATTATCTGATAATTTTTTATAATTTTAACTTAATTAAATATGCAACTAAAAAAAATCAATTTACCTTATTCAATAAATACTGCTTTAGACTATTTTTCTGCTATGGTTAATCAACCATGGGCAATGTTATTACATTCAGGTAATGCAAATCATCACTATAATCGTTTTGATATTATTGTCGCTGATCCGATAACTACATTAGAAACAAGATATAATATAACTAAAATTAATAGTCAAGGTAAAATAATAAAATTAACACTAGATCCTTTTGATATATTAAAAAATGAAATTCAACATTTGAATATAATGATTGTATCAGATCCTGATTTACCTTTTCAAGGTGGTGCTTTAGGTTTATGGAGTTATGATTTAGTGCGAAGAATAGAAGCACTCCCAGAAATTTCTAAAACAGAACTAAATTTTCCTGATATGGCTATTGGCATTTATCTTTGGGCATTAATTGTTGATCATCATAAAAAAATAGTTACTTTGCTTAGTTATCAAAATATTGAAAAACGCTTATTTTGGTTAAAAAATCAAGTTAAAATATCAACTAAAGAATTCCAAATATGTGAAAAATGGCAAAGTAATATGTCTAAATTAGAATATTATGATAAATTTAATAAAATTCATCAATATTTACGTAATGGTGATTGTTATCAAATTAATTTAGCTCAACGTTTTAAAGCTAAATATAAAGGTGATGAATGGAACGCTTTTATAAAACTTAATCAAAATAATCAAGCTCCATTTTCTGCTTTTATTCGTTTAGAAAATAATTGTATAATAAGTTTATCTCCAGAACGTTTTCTTAGTCTTCATGATAATTTGATTCAAACACGTCCAATTAAAGGATCATTACCTAGATTATCCAATACTAGAGAGGATAAAAAACAAATTAAAAGATTACAATTATCCATTAAAAATCGAGCTGAAAATATAATGATAGTTGATTTATTGCGTAATGATATAGGTAAAGTAGCAATACCTGGAACAGTTAGTGTACCAGAACTATTTGTAGTTGAATCTTTTCCAGCTATTCATCATTTAGTTAGTACTATTATAGCACGATTACATTATCATTATAAAGCAACTGATTTATTAAAAGCATGTTTTCCTGGAGGTTCAATTACAGGTGCTCCTAAAATACGGTCTATGGAAATTATTGAAGAACTTGAACCTAATAGAAGATATATTTATTCTGGTTCAATAGGTTATATTAGTTTATGTGGCACCATGGATACAAATATTTGTATACGTACTTTATTAACTGAAGATCAATATCTTTATTGTTGGTCTGGTGGAGGTATTGTAATAGATAGTTTATCAGACGATGAGTATCAAGAGACTTTCGATAAATTAAGTAAGATATTATCAATATCAAAGTATAATTAAATTAACAAATTTAGTAAATAATTTATTAAATTGATTATAAAAAGTTTATTATAATTTATAGTGTAAGTTTTTAGAAAAAATTAATGAACAATTAAAAGCAGATATCTGTGGTATTTTAATATTATAACAATTAAGAGTTTTTATTAAAATTCATATTTTTTATTTATTAAAAATATGAAAGTACGTATTGCATATTATTATTTGAATGGTCTTCAATAGTTAATTTTTAACATGTTAATTCTAATTAATATCTTAATTCTTTAAGATACTATCTTATTTTAATTTATTCATTATTAATTTTAATAGAATTATTTAGTTGCTATCCATATAATTAAATTTTATATTTATAATTATTTTTTTTAAAAGATTATTACTATTACTTGATAAGGATAGTATATATCATGAAAGTAACAAGTACATGGTTAAGAAGTTAAGTGATAATAAAATTAATTTATTAAACTTAATGCAGTATTAAATTTAATAAAACATATTGATAAATAAAAATTATAACTAATAGACGTTATTATTGATATTTTTAATTAATTATGTTTTTATTTTTATGTAATATTTTTATACAATTTTATTGTAGTTATATTTTATGTTCTTGATTTTGTACCAGTTATTCCAATAATATTAAAACCACTATCAACATGTATTATTTCACCTGTTACCCCAGTTGATAAATCAGAACAAAGAAATGCTGCCCAATTACCTATATTTTCAGTAGTTACCGTGTATTTAATTGGAGTCACTAATTTGTAGTATTCTAACATATTACGGAAATTTTTAATCCCAGATGCTGCCAATGTTCTTATTGGTCCAGCTGAAATACCATTAACTCTAATTCCCTGAGGTCCCATTGAATTAGCCATATAACGAACATTTGCTTCTAGAGAAGCTTTTGCTAAACCCATAATATTATAATTAGGGATAGCTCTTTCAGAACCTAAATAGGTTAAGGTAACTATAGATGAATTAGGATTTAACATATTTCGGCAAGCCTTAGCTAATGCAACCAAGCTAAATGAACTAATATCATGAGCTATTTGAAATCCTTGTCTTGTAACAGTATTAACATAATCACCATTAAGTTGAGTTGCTGGTGCATAGGCGATAGAATGTATAAAACCATCAAAATTTTTCCATATTTTGGATAAATCTTTAAATAATATAGATATATTCTCATCTGAAGTTACATCACATGGTAAAACAATCTTAGATCCAAATTTTTTTGCGATTTCTTTTACACGATATTTTAATTTATTTCCTTGGTAACTGAAGGCTAATTCAGCACCTTGTTTGTGCATTGCTTTTGCAATTCCATAAGCAATAGATAATTTACTAGCTAAGCCTGTGATTAAAATTCGTTTGCCAATCATAAAACCCATAAATGAGACCCTTGTAATTTATTTTATTTAAATAATAAAAAAAAGCAAAATAATATATTTGATATTGAAATTCTATCATAGAAATCAAAAAAATATTTGCAATATAAATTGTTATCTTATATAAAAATATTATTTTTTAATTTTATATTATCAAATAAATTACTTTAATAGATTTTCGATATTATATATTAAATTAATTTAATAACAAAATATTAAATTTTATTAAATCAATTTTTTATATTATTTAATTAAAATTACTATTTTAAATTAAATAATGATAATAATTTTTATTATAGCGTTATTACTTAATATTTATTAACAAATAATCTGTTATCATTTATAAATTTTATTATTGAGGTCTCTTAAAGAGTTAACCAAATTTATTGAATAGCCAATATATTTATCTGGCTTAATATTTTTTAGAAAAATTTTTTCTGCTTCAGGTAATTCTAAATCATCAATAAAACATTTAATATCATCCTTTGTAAGGTATTTCCCACGAGTTAAAGTCTTGAGTTTTTCATATGCATTTTTAATTCTATATTTACGCATAATAGTTTGAATAGCTTCAGTAATGACGATCCAATTAGCATCTAATTCAGATTTTAAATTTTGCTTATTAACTTCTAATTTAGTTAACCCTTTTAACATAGCTTTATAAGCAATTAGAGAATAAGCAAATCCAACCCCTAGATTACGTAATACTGTGGAATCAGTTAGATCACGTTGCCAACGTGATATTGGTAATTTATTTACTAGATGATTGAATAAAGCATTTGCTAATCCTAGATTAGCTTCTGAATTTTCAAAATCAATAGGATTTACTTTATATGGCATGGTTGATGAACCAATTTCATCTTCAATTGTTTTTTGTTTAAAATGATTTAATGCAATATAACCCCATATATCTTGATTAAAGTCTATTAAAATAGTATTAAACCGAGAAATACAATTTAAGAGTTCAGCTATGTAGTCATGAGGTTCTATTTGAGTTGTAAATGGATTCCATTTAATATTTAATGAAGTTACAAATTCTTTGCTAAAAAGGTGCCAATTTATATTAGGGTAGGCAGCCATATGAGCATTGTAATTACCTACCGCACCATTTATTTTGCCTAGAATTTCAATTTTTTGAAGTTGTTGATATTGTCTAGTCATACGATAAACAACATTAGCAAATTCTTTACCGATAGTAGTTGGTGTGGCAGGTTGACCATGGGTTCTTGATAACAATGGTAATTTACGATAAAGATATGCCATATTTTTTATATTATTAATGATTTTTTTCCATTGAATAATGATTATTTTATCGGTAGCATTTTTTAATATTAAAGCATATGCAAGATTATTAATATCTTCAGATGTACAAGCGAAATGAATAAATTCTTTTACTTTTTCTAATTCTGGTATAGCTGTCATTTTTTCTTTTAAAAATAATTCAATCGCTTTTACGTCATGAACAGTAGTTTTTTCAATTTGTTTAATTCTTATTGCATCATTTTCATCAAAGTTTTTTATAATATTATCAAGATAAATCTTTGCTTTATCAGTAAACATAGGTATCTCTTTAATTTTATTACATTCTGCTAACTTTTGTAACCATTTAATTTCTATTTGTATGCGATATTTTAATAAGCCAAATTCACTAAAAATAGGAGTTAACATATTAACTTTATCACTGTAGCGCCCATCAATAGGAGATATAGCAGTCAGTGAAGATAATTTCATTTTATTAGCTTCCTTATAATAAATTATAAAAAATCTTTTATTGATTAAATATTAAATCATAAAGTATATCTTTTATAAAGTATATTGTTTGCTTTTTAATACATCTTAACTATATAAATAGTATTGCTAAATTATGTACAAATTTTATTTTTATATAAAATAAAATATAAATATTTTATTAGATTTTATTTATCTATATATTCATAATATGTTATTTATATGGTTACAACAATTATTGTAGCTTTTATTATCTTAATTAAAAATATTTTATTAAAGTATAAGTATGATAAAAATATATTTTTAAAATTAATTAATTCGATATTACTTTAATTTTATTTTTTATTGTTTTTATATAGTTATTGATTAATCTTGAATTATAAAAAATAATTTATTAAATTTTTTATGAAATAAGTGCACTATTGTAAAGTAGTGTATATATATACATGATATACTAAGCATGCTAGTACAATAAATTCTATAATTTTCAGTTTTTTAAAATAAAATACTTAT
Organism: Candidatus Arsenophonus lipoptenae; assembly: GCF_001534665.1. NCBI lineage: Bacteria > Pseudomonadati > Pseudomonadota > Gammaproteobacteria > Enterobacterales > Morganellaceae > Arsenophonus > Candidatus Arsenophonus lipoptenae. The sequence continues at coordinate 646,900 of NZ_CP013920.1, forward strand.
AAGTAACTAACATTGAAGCTATATTTCTTTTATAACTTAGAAGTATAAAAAATGTATATCATTTATATATATTTATTTAATAAGTTTTTCAATAACACCACCACCTAAACAAATTTCATCTTGATAAAAGACTGCAGATTGACCAGGTGTAACTGCAGCAACAGGATAATTAAAGAATATAATCATTTTATCTTTACTTTCTTGTTGAATTGTGCATGGGATATCTGGTTGACGATAACGTGTTTTTACTGTATAATTACCTTTTTTATGTAGTTTTGGAAGAGTAATCCAATGCATTTGTCGTATAATAAATCCTATAGACCTTAATCTTGAATGATTGTAGTCTTGTGCCACAATTAAGTAATTGTTTTCAATATCTTTATCTACTACATACCATGGAGCTTCGTTAAATGATTTTATACCACCAATTCCTAATCCTTTACGTTGACCTAAAGTATGATACATTAATCCTTTATGTTCTCCTAAAATTTGACCATTAACTGTGATAATTTTACCTGGTTGGTTTGAAAGATAATTACTTAAAAATTTACGAAATTTATATTTGCCTATAAAACATATCCCTGTTGAATCTTTTTTATTAGCAGTTTTTAAGCCAATTTTTGTAGCTATACTACGAACAGTTGATTTTTTAAAATTGCCTATTGGGAATATACTGTGTGCTAGTTGAGTTTGGTTTAAAGTATAAAGAAAATAACTTTGATCTTTGTTATGATCTATACCACGTAATAATTGATATCCATTTGCAGTAGTCTTGCTTCTTACATAATGTCCTGTTGCTATATAATCTGCTTTTAAATTTTTAATAGAGAATTCCAAAAATGCTTTAAATTTAATTTCTTTATTACATAAAATATCTGGGTTTGGTGTACGTCCAGATTTATATTCATCTAAAAAATTAGTAAAAACATGATCCCAATACTCTGCTGAAAAATTAACAGTATAAAGTTGTATATTAAGTTTATTACATACTGATTGTGCATCAGCAAGATCAATAGCTACTGAACAATATTCTTCGTTATCGTTTTCTTCCCAGTTCTTCATAAATAGCCCAGCAACTTGATAACCTTTTTGTTTTATCAAATAAGCGCATACAGATGAATCAACCCCACCAGACATACTTACTATAACTTTTTTAGATTTGTTATTAAACATGAATAATTTTTACCAATTAATTAATAATTATAAATTATATTTTATTTCTTAAAATTGAGATTTTATAAAATAATATTAAACTAATTATAGTAAAAATAGATTTGAATCCCCACTATTTTTTTATTTTAATATAAAATTGCTATAAATTTGTCATAGTTTATTTATGTATTTAATTACAATGTATAGTTTAAAACTATAATTAAATTATATTATAATATATTAATTATAATTGCAATTAATACTATATATTTTATATATAGTAATTTATTAATTCAATTATATTGTGTAAAATTTATGTAGTAGTATTTACTTAAATATGAAAATTGAGATATAGAAAAGTTCTTTATGATAAAAACATTGTTAATCATAAAATTAGTGTAATTAATTTTCTAGTTTTATTTTTAAGTTTTATAAATTAATTAATATTTATTACGTTTATTTATCAAATATAGTTATTAATTTTATTTAACTATTTTGTAATTTAATACCAAAATATTTTTTCATTATCTTAACTTTCAAATAAAAAGATTTACTTATTAATATAAGTAATTGCTGAAACTACAATTGTTTTTTATTTTATCTGAATTTATATGTTATTATAAAAATTGATACTGCATTATGATATATACTAACTATATATATATAATTTTTATTTTTTAAATTTTAATTTAAAAAATAATCATAATTAATTTTTATATAATAATATATTTAAATGATAGAATTGTTTTAATTAATTAAATATTTTTAAAATATAGAAATGAAAGTTATTTTATTAATATATTTATATTATATTTGTTATTATATTTTTAAATATTAAAAACTTTAAAAAATAAATATTTATTAATTAATAAATATTTATTAAAGTTTAAATATAAATGGGATTTTAAATTGAATATAAATTTTTATATGTTTTATAAAAATTTATTATCATCAGTTTTATTTTTTAATTTAATTAATGTTATTTTTCCTTTTAATTAAGTAAAATTTCAATTAATTATTAAAATATTAAATTTAATATATTCTATTTTATATTTGTTATTATTAAGTGAATATGAATATCTAGCTAATATTATTATGATCTTATTATCTTAATTACTTTTTATATAAGAGTTAGTTTTTATAAATTAAAGATTTATTTAAATTTAATTGAATTATATGTTCATAATATTACGATTTTATAAAACTTGGTATAGTCAGTTTTTTTTATTTGAAAGAGGTATATTAATTACTGTGGATCACATTACAGGAATTAGAGCAAAACAGAAAGAAAAAACACGTCGTTCTTTAATAAAAGCAGCTTTTAGTCAATTAAGCGCTGATCGTAGTTTTACTAGTCTTAGTTTACGTGAGGTAGCTAGGGAAGCAGGTATTGCCCCAACTTCATTTTATAGACATTTCCGTGATGTTGATGAATTAGGATTAACTATGGTTGATGAAAGTGGTCTTATGCTCCGTCAATTAATGCATAAAGCTAGACAGCGTATTGCAAAAGGAGGTAGTGTTATTAGAACATCAATTGCTACTTTTATGGAGTTTATTGATCATAATCCAAATATTTTTCGATTATTATTACGGGAACGTTCAGGTACATCTGCTGAGTTTAGAGCGGCAGTTGCTAGAGAAATACAGCATTTTATTACTGAATTATCAGATTATTTACAAAAAGAAAGTAATCGTCCTAGGTATTTTACTGAAATACAAGCAGAAGCTATGGTTACCATAGTATTTAGTGCTGGTGCAGAAGCATTAGATATAAATCAAGAAAAACGTCAACTTTTAGAAGAAAGATTAGTTTTGCAACTTAGAATGATTGCTAGAGGGGCTTATTATTGGTATCGTAAAGAACAAGATAAATTGTAAATATTTTTATATAATTATTAGTTATATAATAAAAAATATTTTTTATAATGAGATAATTAATAAAAATATTATTTTTAAATTTATAAAATTAAATATAATTTATTAAAATTATTGTAAATTTTACATAAAAGTAATTTTATTTAATTAATTAGTAATTTTTTCTAATTTATTGAAACCTTCATTTTTCATTATAGTAATAAATTTTTTAGTTTTAATATCTATTTTAGTACAATAGGCAATACTTTTGTTTTTTGTTATAAAAAAATTTTTATCGTTATTTATTAAATGAACAACTCGTTTAGCAATTGCAAAACCAGAATCAACAAAATTTATATTATCTAAAAATATTTTTTTAAATTCTGTTAATAATAATGGGAAATGTGTACAACCAAGTACGATAGTATCAGGTGATTCTTTTAATTTTAACAATGGTTTTACAATACGAATTAATTCTTTTTTTAAAATTACTTGTCCATAAAATTTTTGTTCTGCTAATTCAACCAACTCCGGAGAAGCAATCTTTATCACTTTACAATCTATAGCAAATTTTTTTATAAGCTCTTTAATATAATTTCCATTAATAGTTGCTTCTGTTGCTAATAATCCAATAATACCATTACGTGTTAACTTTCTCGCTGTTTTTATTGCTGGGACAACTCCTATAATTGGATATTGAAAATTATTTCTTAAAATAGGTAAACTAACTGTACTAGCTGTATTACAAGCAATAATTACTAATGATAATTTATGTTTTTTTTCAATTTGATTTATATATTGAACAATACGATTAATAATAAATTCTGAGCTTTTTTTTCCATAAGGAAAAGCTGCATTATCAAAAGCATAAATATAATTTAAATTTGGTAATAATTTTTTAACTTTACGATAAATAGATAAACCACCAACTCCAGAATCAAAAATTAAAATTGTCGGTAAATTAAGATTTAATGTTTGTGAAAATTTCATGCTTTATTTTATTTTTTGTATAAATTACTTTAATCAAAATTATTAATTTCATTGATTTAAAGAAAATAATATTTATTAACTATTATTTTAATGGTTTTTAGATAATCATAAATAATGATTATTAATAAGTTTTTTGAATATAATTTCCCTTAGTATTGATAATATCAAAATTATCATTATTTAGTAAAATACTAAATATAATTCATTTTTTGGTTATTTTATAATAAAAATATCATATAAATGATATTTTCTAGATAACTCACAAATATATATTAAAACAACATTATTTAGCAGTACTATCAGCCAAATAAGGTATTAACTGATAATAAATTATATAAAAATTTTTATTTAATTAATGGTTAAATAAATTGAACATTATTTCAAAATAAATATTTTGTTTACTTAATAGTATTAAATTTTTATATATCAATTTTTTTGATAAAATAATGATATATTAAGCCTAATTAACAATTATGTATTAAAATTAAATAATAATAATACTTTATTAGGAGTAAAAAATGTACCAAGAGTTTATTTATGCTGCATTAGAAGAATCTTTGGTTACATTAAAAATTTTTCTTAAAAAGAAAAAAAATATTGAAGTAATTGAACATGCTGCAATTATGTTATCAAATGCTTTTAAATCTGGAAAAAAAGTTTTATCTTGTGGTAATGGTGGTTCACACTGTGATGCTATGCATTTTGCTGAAGAATTAACTGGATGTTATCGCGTAAAAAGACCAGCTTATCCAGCAATAGCAATTTCTGATGTTAGTCATATTTCTTGTGTTGGAAATGATTTTGGTTATGTTTATATTTTTTCTCGTTATATTGAAGCAATTGGTAAAACAGGAGATATATTATTTGCTATTTCAACATCAGGTAATTCTGATAATATAGTTAAAGCAATCGATGCCGCCCGGATTAAGGGTATGAAAGTAATAATATTGACCGGTAAAGATGGTGGAAAAATAGCAGGCACTGGTGATATTGAAATTTGTGTGCCCCATTTTGGTTATTCTGATAGGATCCAAGAAATTCATATTAAAATTATTCATATTTTAATTCAGTTAATAGAGAAAGAAATGATCAAGTGAATTAAATTTTTTTAAAACAAAGAAAAATTTTTGTAAATAATTAATTAATATTAATCTATTTATAAAGAGATTAATTTTTTAATTACGATGTTTTTTAATTTAATGTGTGATTTTATCACAATATAGTTTTTTTATAAAAGATAGAATTTTTTTAGAAATAAATTACGACAAAAAAAAGTTTACTCAATGTATTTTTAGTTTAGCAAAGAAGCTAATTATTTTTGCCAAAACTATGGCAAAAATTTGATGTGATCCAATTGGCCAAAATAAAATAAATAATTTTTATGTTATATTTTATTACAGTATAATACATTTATACATTATTTATAATACAAACTTTTTTACAATTATTTAATTATTTTTAAAATGACGAATTAATAATGCAAAATTGAGATTTGTATTTTGAGGAATATTAATATAAACTTTATATCCATTACCTGAGGCAACTTTGATGGGTAGCTTTTTCTTATCAAATAAAGATGTTAAGGTAAATTCTATATTTCCTAAAGGTGTCATTAATTCTAAATAATCCCCAATTTTAAATTTATTTTTTACATCTACTTCTGCTAAACCATTTTTATATTGTCCAGTAAATTCACCAACAAATTGTTGTTTATTAGAAATAGAATAACCAAATTTATAATTTTGGTATTCATCATGACTATGTTTACGTAAAAATCCCATAGTATAACCTCTATTAGCTAACCCATCTAATTTAGTTAATAGATTAATATCGAAAGGTTTACCTATAATAGCATCGTCAATAGCTTTACGATAAACTTGAGCAGTTCGAGCACAGTAATAAAATGATTTAGTACGACCTTCAATTTTTAATGAATGAACCCCAATATCAATTAAACGTTCAATTAATTCAATTGCTCGCAAATCTTTTGAATTCATGATATATGTCCCATGTTCATCTTCAACAGCAGTGAAATATTCACCAGGATGCTTTGTTTCTTCAATTAAAAAAGTTTTGTCAGCAGTTTGTCCTGTACCTAATGTTAAATTAGTATTTTTTACTGATTGTGATTTTGGAATAATATTCCCTATTATATCCTCTTTTCCTTCATATACTTTATATGCCCAACGACAAACATTAGTACATGCCCCTTGATTAGAATCACGTTTGTTGATATAATTGGATAATAAACATCTTCCAGAATAAGCCATACAAAGTGCACCATGAATGAAAACTTCCAATTCAATATTAGGTACTTTTTGATGAATTTCTTTAATTTCTTCAATTGAAAGTTCACGAGAGAGAATAATTCTTTTTAATCCTATTTTTTGCCAAAATTTTACTGCTGCCCAATTAACAGTATTTGCTTGAACAGAAAGATGAATTTCTATTTTTGGAAATGTTTCTCGCACTAACATAATTAAACCAGGATCTGACATGATCAAAGCATCAGGTTGCATTTCAATAATTGTTGCAAGATCATAAAGGAAAGTTTTTAATTTAGAATTATGTGGTATAATGTTAACTACAACATAAAAACGTTTACCCATATTATGGGCTTCTTTAATACCATTAACTAAATTTTCATTATTAAATTCATTATTACGTACACGAAGACTGTAACGTGGTTGTCCAGCGTAAACAGCATCAGCTCCGTAGGTAAGTGCATAACGCATATTTTTTAAGGAACCTGCAGGAGAAAGTAATTCTGGTATCAACATAATAAATTCTCAATATAATTGATTAATTGCAATAAAATAATAAATCAATGAAATAATTAAATGTTATTAATAGCGATTGATGATTATATTAATAAATTATATTTTATTGTTTTTTAGAATAAAATAAATTGATGTAATAAATAGATAAATTATAAATATTAGTTTTATAGTTTGTAACTACCTTTAAAAGTTGTATACATATTATTATTTTTATTAAAAAATTCTAAAATAATCAAAAATTATATCTATTAATTAAATAATTTATTTATGATTACTAACTATAAATAGATTATTAAAAATAATCAACTAATGTTTGTAATTTTTTATTTTAATCGATAAATATTAATAGAAATAATTTTTAAATCATTATTATTTGATTTATCAATGCAGTTATTAATTTTTATAATTAATTATCTATTAACTATTTTATATTTATATAATTGTTTTTTATAATATAAATATTCAATAAATACCTAATACTAATTAATAGTACTAATATGTTCCTATGACTTTTAATAAAATGATAAATTTTATTTTTAAATATTACGAATAAGTATTATGTAATATATATGATTAAAAAGTAAAAAATATTGTAAGTAAATTACAATAATTTATTATTATAATTTTATTATTTAATGATTAAATAGCGATAAATATATATTCGTAAATATACATCAAATAATATATCATTAATGTATATTAAACTATAAATTATTAAAAATTTAGTATTATGTAAATTAAAATAATTATTAATATTAAATAAAATATTATATAAAAAATTTATGCAATTAATGAACTTTGTTAATATGTTTATATAAAAAATTATATTTTTATTATTATATTATAATTTAAAATTTTTTGTGGTTTATACATTTTAAATAAATAATCAATTATTAATGAAAATAATGAATTTTGATGTTTATCTTATAAAATTTTTAAAATATATTGTTTGTAGTATTTGATAAGTTTAACTACTAAATTAATATGATAATTATATTTATATAATGTTTATCATATTATTATAAATAATATTTATTATTTATTAATATAAATTATAAAAATCATTTTATTAACTAATTTATTAACTAATTAAGTACAATTTTTTTTAAAAAAACCATAAAATACTATGCGATAGTAAAATTATAGTATTTTTGTTTATTAAACATATTAAATAATATTAACTTAATAAAGTTATAATTATACTTTCTTGTTATCTAGATACAGGATTATTATGAATATAAAAATTAATAAATTTAAACATATTAGTGTCCTTCTTAATGAATCAATTAATGGATTGAATATAAAAAAGCATGGTATTTATATTGATGGTACTTTTGGTATGGGTGGACATTCCAAATTAATTTTATCTCGTTTAGGTTGTCAAGGTAAGTTAATAGCAATAGATCGTGATCCATATTCAGTTCTTATAGGAAAAAAAATGATTACCGATTCTAGATTTACTATTAAACATATTGTTTTTTCGCAATTATATAAATGGATTGCATCAAATAAATTAATTGGCAAAATCGATGGTATGTTATTTGATCTAGGTATTTCGTCATCACAATTAGATGATCCAGAAAGAGGTTTTTCTTTTATTCATGATGGGCCATTAGATATGAGAATGGATCAAACAACAGGCATATCAGCAGCTGAATGGTTAATGAAAGCTAAGGAATTAGATATAGCATGGGTATTAAAAAATTACGGAGAAGAAAAGTTTTCAAAAAGAATTGCGAAAGCTATTGTATCTCGTAATCATAATTTATTTAAAAAACCATTAACAAGAACTAAAGAGTTAGTTGAATTAATTTTGAAAGTTATTCCTAAAAATAAAAAATATAAACATCCAGCAAGAAGATCATTTCAGGCAATTCGTATTTATATCAATAATGAATTATTAGAAATAGTAAAAGTATTGGAAGATTCATTAAATATATTAGCACCTAAAGGACGGTTATCAATTATTAGTTTTCATTCATTAGAAGACACACTTGTTAAACATTTTATCAAGAAACATAGTCAGAAATCAAATATTCCAATAGGATTACCTTTAACTACAATACAATTAAAAAATATTAGTAATCCAATATTAAAAGTATTAGGTAAAATAAAACCAACTCCAAAAGAAATTATAGAAAATCCAAGGTCAAGGAGTGCTATTGTACGTTTTGCTGAAATAGTGGGAAAGAATAATAATTTGGAATAAAGTAATAATGAATAATAAAAAATATAATTTAATTAAGATTGTTATTTATGATATTTTTAAGTACGGTTCAATCCCATTAATTATGATAATAGTAATTATTATATCAGCAATTTTAATTATTAAAGTCAATTATCATACAAGGTTATTAATTTTTCAAAAAAATATGATAATGGAAGAAAAAATTTTTTTAGATATAGAATGGCGTAATTTAATTTTGGAAGAAAAGTTATTAAGCAATCCTAATCGGATTAAATATATTTCGATAGAAAAATTACATATGATTAATGTAGATCCAATTGAAGAGCATGTTGTAATTGCAAAATAGCTATTAGTACAATTAAATAAGTTAAATATGTTTAAAAAAAATATTAATCTCGCTCGATTAAGATATAATAAAAAAAGATATGAAGGAAAAGTAAGCTATATTAGCTGGCGTTTTTTTACGTTATGCGTAAGTATAGTAATGTCTTTAATTATTCTTATCATTCGTGTAACCTACTTACAACTTATTAATCCTGAAGAATTTATTAGAAAAAGTGATATGCGTTCTCTTCGTATCCAGAAAGAATTAGTTTCACGAGGCATGATAATTGATCGTAAAGGACGTTATTTAGCAGTAAGTGTCCCAGTTTATGCTATTTGGGCTGATCCAAAAATTATTTATAAAAATAGTGAATTAAATAATGATGAACGTTGGCAAGCATTAGCAAATCAATTAAAAATACCATTAGAAGAAGTAAATAATAAAATTAGTATTAATCCTAATAGTAGATTTGTCTATTTAGCCCGTCATGTCAATTTAGATGTTGGTGAATATATTAATAAGTTAAAAATAAGAGGTATTTATTTACGTAAAGAGTTTCGTCGATATTATCCATCTGGTCCAATAACTGCTCATTTAATTGGTATTACTGATATTGATGGCCAAGGCATTGAAGGTATTGAAAAAAGTTTTGATAGTTTATTAACTGGTATCCCAGGACAAAAAGTAGTACGTAAAGATCGTTATGGAAGAATTATTGAAAATATTTCCTCAATTGATAGTAAGATTGCTCATAATTTAATATTAAGTATTGATGAGCGTATACAATCAATTGTATATCGTGAATTAACTCGAGGTGTAATAAAAAATAAAGCTGAATCTGGTACTGCTATTTTAATAGATATAGATTCTGGTGAAATATTAGCAATGGTCAATAGTCCATCATATAATCCAAATAATCTTACTGATATCACAATGCAAGCTATACGCAACCGTGCAATTACAGATGTATTTGAACCTGGTTCAACTGTTAAACCAATGGTAATTATTAGTGCTTTAAATAATGGAATTATCCAAGCTAATAGTGTATTAAATACTGATCCTTATATGATAAATAAACATGAAATCAAAGACGTAGCACAATATGATAAATTATCTATTACTGGTATTTTACAAAAGTCAAGTAATGTTGGCGTTTCTAAATTAGCATTATCTATGCCTGAAGATGAGTTAATTAATGTTTATTCTAGATTTGGTTTAGGTAAACCAACAAATTTAGGATTAATTGGAGAAAGTAGTGGTGTATTTCCTAATAAAAAAATGCATTGGTCTAAATTTGAAAGAGCTACTTTTTCTTTTGGTTATGGATTAATGGTAACACCATTACAGTTAGCACGAGTTTATGCAACAATTGGTAGTTTTGGTATTTACCGACCTTTATCAATTAAAAAAGTACATCTACCTGTGTCAGGTATTCGTATTTTTCCAGAAAAAATTATGCGAACAGTGGTTAATATGATGGAAAGTGTTGCATTACCTGGTGGTGTTGGTGCTTTAGCTGCAATTAAGGGTTATCGAATAGCAATTAAAACAGGTACAGTAAAAAAGGTTGGTAATCATGGTCATTATATTAAGCAATATGTTGCTTATACAGCTGGAATAGCACCAGCAAGTAATCCTAAATATACTCTAGTTGTTATTATTAATGAACCTAGTGCTGGTAAATATTACGGTGGTTCTATTTCTGCACCTATATTTGGAAATATTATGCGAGATGTTTTGCATTTAATGCATATAACACCTGATGCATTCTCTTCTTTTAAGAATGAACTAGTAAGTAAAAATATACAAGAGGATAAACGTGACAAATCGTAATTTACACGATTTACTTATACCATTAGGTATTAACGCACCATATAAAGAATTACGAGAAATGAAGCTAGATAGTCGCAAGGTATTATCAGGAGATTTATTTCTAGCAATAGAAGGATATCAAATAGATGGACGACAATATATTTCTGATGCATTAATAAAAGGTGCTTCAGCTATCATTTCTGATGTACAAAAAGAAAAAGAATCTGGAACTATTCAATATCTTCATAATAATGTCCCAATAGTTTATATAAAAAATTTAAAACATCAATTATCATATTTAGCAGGATTATTTTATCAACATCCAGCAACACAATTAAGATTAATTGGTGTCACAGGAACTAATGGTAAAACTACTATTACTCAATTAATTGCTCAATGGGCACAGGCAATGGGAGAAGTTAGTGGTGTAATAGGCACTCTTGGTAATGGAATGTTAGAACAACTAATTCATAGTGAGAACACTACTGATTCAGCAGTTGATATTCAATATCAATTGAGGTTATTACTTGATAATAGAGCTACTCTAGTAGCTATGGAAATTTCATCTCATAGTTTAATACAAAGTCGTGTTTACTCTATCCCATTTGATGCTGTTGTATTCACTAATTTAGGTTATGATCACTTAGATTATCATGGTAACTTGGAAAATTATATAGCATCAAAATGGTTATTATTTTCAACTCATAAATCTGATAAACAAATTATTAATGTGGATGATAATATTGGTTTACAATGGCTTAATAGATTACCTAATTCATGTGCTGTTTCTATAAAAAATAGAATACCTAATAATTGGAAAGGTTATTGGATTTCAGTAGATAAAGTTAATTATCATGATTATAAAACAACTATCTCATTTAATTCTATATGGGGAACAGGTATATTAAAAAGCCCACTTATAGGATCTTTTAATGTAAGCAATATAATGTTAGCTATGGCAACATTATTAATGATGGGATATCCATTAAATTTGGTAATAAAATCATCGTATTATTTAAAACCAATTTGTGGAAGAATGGAAATTTTCACTTCATTTGGACAACCAACTGTTATTGTCGATTATGCACATAATCCTAATGCACTTAAAAAAGCATTGATAGCACTCCGTTTTCATTGTCGTAGTAAGTTATGGTGTGTATTTGGTTGTGGTGGTGATCGAGATAAGACAAAACGTTCTTTAATGGGGAGAATAGCTGAGCAATATGCTGATGTTGTAATATTAACTGATGATAACCCTCGTAGTGAAAAATCAAAAGTTATTATGCATGATATTTTAAGTGGTTTTATTAATTCAGATCGAACAATATTAATTGCTAGTAGAATGGAAGCTATTACTAGTGCAATCTTGCATGCAAATGCTGATGATATTATATTAATTTCTGGTAAAGGTCATGAAAGATATCAAATTATTGGTAATAATAAGTTAAATTATTCTGATCAGTTAACTGTAGCCAAGTTATTAGGAATAATTAAATGATTTCAATATCAATTAAACAATTGTTGTCTATAACAAAAGGAGTATTATATTCAACAAATGAACAACATGATCTTAATCTATGTATTAATACAATAATAATAAATAGCCGACAGCATTCTATTAATAGTTTATTTATTGCTTTAAAAGGTAATTTTTTTGATGGCCATAGTTTTGTTAAAGAAGCTATTTCTAATGGTACTATTATATTATTAGTTGAAAAATGGTTAAATATTAAATGTCCACAAATTATTGTTAATGATACATATTTAGCAATGGGTAAATTAGCTGCTTGGATTAGATCACAAAGTAGTGCTCAAGTTATTGGGATAACTGGTTCTTCAGGTAAAACATCAGTGAAAGAGATGGTATCGAATATTTTATCTCAATTAGGTATGACATTATTTACTAAAGGTAATTTTAATAATAAAATTGGTGTACCGTTGACGTTATTTCGTTTAACTGAAAAGTATAATTATATAGTTGTTGAAATTGGAGCTAATCATTTTCATGAAATTGAATACATAACTAATATAGTTAAACCTAATAGTGTTTTAATAAATAATTTATATTCTGCTCATCTTGAAGGTTTTGGTTCATTAAATGGTGTTGCTAAAGCAAAAGGTGAAATTTTGTATGGATTATCAAAAAAAGGAACAGTAGTTATTAATTTAGATAGCCATAATTGGAAGACTTGGAGCTCTTATATTAATGAAGAACAAATTATTTGGTGGTTTTCTTTAAGACAACAAAAATATGCTAATTTTTATGCTAAAAATATAGTTATGCAATCAATAGGTAGCGAATTTGAATTACACACTCCTTTTGGGTTTATTTTAATATCTTTGTCTTTACCAGGCATCCATAATATTGCTAATGCAATAGCTGCTAGCGCATTAGCAATATCAGTTGGTGCAACTATTGAACAAGTAAGTTATGGTTTAGCTCAAGTTAAACCTATATTTGGTCGGTTATATCCTATTTATTTAACCCCTAGTAAATTAATTTTAGATGATACTTATAATTCTAATGTCGGTTCTATGGTTGCTGCTATTGATGTTTTATCTAACATGCCAGGATATCGTATTTTGGTTGTAGGTGACATGAATGAATTAGGTAATAAAAGTTTAAAATTTCATTTTGAAATTGGAGTAAATATTAAACATAAACAAATTAATCAAGTTTTAAGTATCGGTCAATATAGTTATTTAATCAGTCAATATAGTAAATATGGTGAACATTTTATTTCTAAAAAGAAATTAATTGAACGATTAATTTTATTAATACAAGAATATGAGATTATCTCAGTATTAATTAAAGGATCTCGTAGTACAGCTATGGAAGAAATTGTGCATTCCTTACAGGAATATTTTTTATGTTAGTATTATTAGCAGAATATTTAACAGAATATTTTTCTGGTTTTAATCTTTTTTTTTATTTGACATTCAGAGCTATTATTAGTTTGTTGACTGCTCTGATTATTGGTTTGTTGATGGGTCCTTATTTAATTTCCTATTTACAAAGATTACAAATAGGTCAAATTGTACGTGTAGAAGGTCCTAAATCACATTTTAGCAAATGTGGTACCCCTACTATGGGTGGTGTACTTATTTTGTTTTCTATTGTTATTTCTATAATTTTATGGGCACGATTAAATAATCCTTATGTTTGGGGTGTTCTAGTAATTTTATTAGGTTATGGTATTATTGGTTTTATTGATGATTATCGTAAAATAATAAATAGAAATTCTAGAGGATTAGTTGCGCATTGGAAATATTTTTGGCAATCTATTTTAGCTTTAGGTATATCCTATATTTTATATAGTACAGGTAAATGTACTGTAGTTACTCAATTAGTATTACCATTTTTTAAAGATGTTATACCTCAGCTTGGTATAATATATATTTTTTTGGCTTATTTTGTTATTGTAGGCACTAGTAATGCAGTTAATTTAACTGATGGATTAGATGGTTTAGCTATTATGCCAACTATTTTTATTGCAGCTGGATTTGCATTAGTTGCTTGGATAACAAGTAATGTTAATTTTGCTAATTATTTAAAAATCCCCTATATCAATTATGCAGGTGAATTAGTGATAGTTTGCACTGCAATTGTTGGTGCTGGATTAGGATTTTTATGGTTTAACACTTATCCGGCACAAGTTTTTATGGGTGATGTTGGTTCTTTATCATTAGGTGGTGCACTTGGAATAATTTCTGTTTTATTACGTCAAGAATTTTTATTATTGATTATGGGTGGTGTATTTGTTGTTGAAGCTTTATCTGTAATTTTACAAATAAGCTTATTTAAATTACGCGGTCAACGTATTTTTCGAATGGCACCGATTCATCATCACTATGAATTAAAAGGATGTCCTGAACCTAGAGTTATTGTGCGTTTTTGGATTATTTCTTTAATGTTAGTATTAATTGGATTGATAACATTAAAGGTACGTTAATAATGGTAATTTATTATAATAAAAAAATTGTCATAGTTGGTTTAGGTAAGACAGGTCTTTCTTGTGTTAATTTCTTTTTATCTCATAAAATTATTCCATTTGTAATGGATACAAGAAAAATACCACCAGGTAAATATGAATTACCTTCAAAAGTAATGTATCATTATGGTAGTTGGAATCTTGAATGGTTAACAACAGCAGATTTAATTGTAATTAGTCCTGGTATTTCTTTAATTGCCCCAGATCCAGAATTAAAAGTAGCAATTGATAAAGGTATTGAAATTGTTGGTGATATTGAACTTTTTTGTCGTGAAGTAAAAAAGCCAATTATTGCTATCACTGGTTCTAATGGTAAAAGTACAGTTACATCACTAGTTGCTGAAATGGCAAAAAAAGCTAATTTTAAAGTAGCAGTTGGTGGGAATATTGGAATACCTGTTTTAACGTTATTAAAAAATGATTATGATTTATATGTATTAGAACTATCTAGTTTTCAACTTGAAACTATATTTAGTTTAAAAGCTGAAGTAGCAACTATATTAAATATAACAGAAGATCATATGGATCGTTATCCTCAAGGTTTTGAACAATATCGTATGATGAAATTAAGAATTTATAATGATGCTAAAGTATGTATTGTAAACAAACAAGACCCGACAATATGGCCATTAAATGGTTTTGATGAACGTTGTATTAGTTTTGATATTAATGATGGAGATTATCAATTAAATACTTTTTCTAAAGAATTAGAAATATTAGGACAATCTATTATTGATACAGACAAACTACGGTTAATTGGGCAACATAATCATCTTAATGCAGTTGTAGCGTTAGCTTTAGCTGATGCAGTAAATATTCCAAGAAAAGCAAGCATAGCTGCATTAACTCAATATATTGGGTTACCTCATCGTTTTCAAATAGTACATCAACATTTAGGAATTAAATGGATTAATGATTCTAAATCAACTAATGTTGGAAGTACTATAGCTGCTTTAAAAAGCTTAGAAATTTCTGGTATGATTTATTTATTATTAGGTGGAGATGGAAAATCAATAGATTTTTCATCACTAAAATCCTATATTTCAGCAAAAAATATTCAATTATTTTGTTTTGGACGTGATCGTAATCAATTGGCAAAATTAAAAGAAAATAGCTTTATATTAAATACTATGGAAGAGTGTTTACACGTTATAGTTACTAAATTAAAAGCAGGTGATGTAGTTTTGCTTTCCCCAGCTTGTGCTAGTTTGGATCAATTTTATAATTTTGAGGATAGAGGTGAACAATTTATTAAATTAGCAAAAGAGTTATGTGATTAAGATATTAAATTTAAAAGGTGTAAAAATATGGAGAATGTTAATAATGATAAATATATTTTAAATATAGTTTTCTATGATCGTACTTTATTTTGGCTTACATTACTTTTAACTATAATTGGTTTTATTATGGTTACATCAGCTTCCATTTCAATTGGTGAACGTGTAATGAAAGATCCGTTTTTTTTTGCTAAATATGATTTTATATATTTAATTTTATCATTTTTAATATCTTTGATAGTCTTAAATATTCCAATGACATGGTGGGAAAAATATAATTGGTTGTTATTAATAACATCTTTAGTATTATTGCTAATTCCACTAATTACTGGAAATTTAATTAATGGGGCCTATCGTTGGATTAAGATTGGTTTAATACATATACAACCTGCTGAATTTTCAAAATTAGCGCTGTTTTGTTATATATCTAGTTATTTAGTTAGAAAAATTAATGACATAAGAACTAAGTTTTTTGCCTTTATTAAACCGATATGCATTTTAATATTAATGTCTATTTTATTAATCTTACAACCTGATTTAGGTACTGTTATTATATTATTAGTCACTACTTTAGCATTACTATTTCTTGCTGGAGCTAAGTTAACTCCTTTTATTATTAGTATTATTATTTGTATGATAGTTATAATTAGTTTGATTTATTTTGAACCTTATCGATTGCAACGTATAACTTCTTTTTTTAATCCTTGGTTTGATCCTTTTGGTAGTAGTTATCAATTAACACAATCTTTAATGGCATTTGGCCGTGGTGAGTTATGGGGGCAAGGTTTAGGTAATTCTATACAAAAGTTAGAGTATTTACCAGAAGCACATACTGATTTTATTTTTTCAGTTTTAGCTGAAGAATTTGGTTATATAGGTGTAGTATTAGTACTTATTATGTTATTCTCGATTTCTTTTCGCAGTATGATGATTGGTAAACGTGCATTAGATTCAATGCAATATTTTTCAGGTTATTTAGCTTGTGCAATTGGTATTTGGTTTGCTTTTCAAGTTTTGATTAATGTTGGTTCAGCATCAGGTATTTTGCCTACTAAAGGATTAACATTACCTTTAATTAGCTATGGTGGATCTAGTTTATTAACTATGTGTCTTATCATTACTATTTTATTGAGAATAGATTTTGAAACCCGTCTTCAAAGATCGCAAGCCTTTATAAGGATAAGGAAAATAAAATGAAAAAATTAAAACGTCTTATGGTTATAGCAGGCGGTACTGGAGGACATATTTTTCCTGGTATAGTAGTTGCTAATTATCTAAAACAACAAGGATGGGATATAGTATGGTTAGGAACAGCTAATCGATTAGAGGCAGACTTAGTTCCTAAGTATAATATTAAAATTGAATGTATAAAACTATCATGCTTACGATATAGTAGTATAAAAAAATTATTGATTTTTCCATTTGAAATTATTTTGGCAATAAAAAAAGCAAAAGTTATTATGGAACGTTATCAACCTAATATAGTATTAGGTATGGGGAGTTATATTTCCGGTCCTTGTGGTATTGCTGCATGGTTATGTAATATCCCAATTGTATTGCATGAGCAAAATATGATAGCAGGATTAACTAATCGTTTGTTGTCTAAAATTGCTAAATGTGTTTTACAAGCGTTTCCTAGTGCATTTCCTAATGCTATAGTAGTCGGAAATCCGATTCGTGAATCTATATTAGCATTACCACCACCTGAAGCACGTTTAGTTAATCGTCACGGTGTTATCAATATTTTAGTTATAGGTGGAAGCCAAGGTTCAAGAATTTTAAATCAAATATTACCCGAGGTTGCTGCTAAATTAATTGGAAAAGTAACTATTTGGCATCAAGTAGGTGAAGGTAATTATAAAATGACAGAGACTTTATATAAAAAGTTTTATATAAAATCAAATAGTTATAAAATAACTAAATTTATTGATAACATGGCAGAAGCTTATGCCTGGGCTGATATTCTTATTTGTCGTTCAGGTGCTTTAACTGTTAGTGAAATTAGTGTAGTTGGTATACCAGCAATTTTTATTCCTTTTCAACATAAGGATCAGCAACAATATTGGAATGCTGTACCATTAGAAATGGTTGGTGCAGCAAAAATTATTGAACAATCAAAAATTTCAACAAATGTGATAGTACACTTATTAAATAAGTGGTCAAGACCTTTGTTATTAGAGATGGCAAAAAAAGCAAGATCAATATCAATTACTGATGCAACTAAGCGTATTGCATCAATCTTAATTAAAATTGCTAATTAAAAATAATTTTTATATTTTATTGAAAATAATGACTTTATAAAATATAAAATAATGAAGAGAGTTGAGTTGAATATACAACAAGTAGCTAAATTAAGAACAATAATACCAGAAATGCGTCGAGTTAAGCATATACATTTTGTTGGCATCGGTGGTGCTGGTATGGGGGGTATTGCTGAAGTATTAGCTAATGAAGGTTATGAAATTAGCGGTTCTGATTTATTACCTAATATTATTACTGATCAATTAACACAACTTGGTGTGAAAATTTTTTTTAATCACAAACCAGAAAATATTTCTAATGCTTGTGTTGTTGTTATATCCACTGCTATATCATCAGATAATCCAGAAATTATAGCTGCTAGAAAAGCACGTATTCCGATAATTAAACGAGCTAAAATGTTAGCAGAATTAATGAGATTTCGTCATGGTATTGCTATAGCAGGAACTCATGGTAAAACCACCACTACAGCGATAATAGCTAGTATTTATGCACAAGCAGGTTTAGATCCTACTTTTATCAATGGTGGATTGATAAAATCAGCGGGAGTTCATGCTAGGTTGGGTACTAGTCGTTATTTAATTGTAGAAGCTGATGAAAGTGATTTATCATTTTTGCATTTACAACCATTAATTGCTGTTATAACAAATATTGAAGCAGATCATATGGATACTTATGATGGTGATTTTGAAAAATTAAAACAAACATTTATTAGATTTTTACATAATTTGCCATTTTATGGTCGTGTTATATTGTGTATTGACGATCCTGTGGTGCGTTCAATATTACCCAGTATAAATCGCTATATTACTACTTATGGGTTTAGTGTTGATGCTGATTTTCGCTTATTATCATATGAGCAACAAGGTAATCAATGTTTTTTTACTATAAGGAGAGATAAAATTAATTCTCATTTTATTTTGAATGCTCCTGGTCGTCATAATGCATTAAATGCTACTGCTGCTCTTGCAGTAGCTATGGAAGAAGGTATTAATAATAATGATATTTTAACTGCATTAAGAACATTTCAAGGTACCAGAAGACGTTTTGATGTGTTAGGTAATTTTCCATTACTTAATATTAATGGAAAAAATGGCAGTGTGATGTTAGTTGATGACTATGGTCATCATCCAACTGAAGTTAATGCTACTATTGAAGCAGCAAAAGATGGATGGCCAGATAAGCGTATTATAATGGTTTTTCAACCACATAGATATACAAGAACACGTGATTTATATCATGATTTTGTTAATATTTTAGAGCAAGTAGATATATTATTAATGCTGAATGTTTATTCAGCAGGTGAGGAACCAATTCTTGGTGCAGATAGTAGATCCTTATGTCGTACAATTAGTAATCGTGGAAAATTAGATCCTATTTTTATAGCTGATCATGAAAGCATTAGTTATGTATTAGCACAAATTATAGAAGATAATGATCTGATATTTATGCAAGGTGCTGGTAATATTGGTAAAATAGCACGTAATTTAGCTGATACAGCTTTAAGACCAATTATAGAATATAAATAAAATAAAGGAAAAAATATTATGGTTGATAAAGTTGCAGTGCTGTTAGGTGGAAATTCTATGGAAAGAGAAATATCGTTATCTTCAGGTAAAGCAGTAGTAACTGGATTACGTGATATTGGAATAGCAGCATATCCTATTGATATTAAATATTTTCCAATAATTAAATTAAAAGAAGCAGGATATAGTAAAGTTTTTATAGCTTTACATGGCCGAGGTGGTGAGGATGGTATTGTTCAAGAAATTTTAGAATGTTTAGATTTACCATATACTGGTAGTGGTGTTTTAGCGTCATCACTTTCAATTAATAAATTACTTACTAAAAAATTATGGTCGAGTATAGGATTACCTATCGTACCATATATATCACTAAATAAAAAACAATTAGCTTTAATGTCAGATGAAATGCTTTTTCAATCAATTTATCATTTAGGATTTCCTCTGATTGTTAAGCCAAATCTTGAAGGTTCAAGTATTGGTATAAACAAAGTTACAACTTTATCTGAATTAAAAATAGCATTAATGGTTGCTTTTCGTTATGATCCAGAAGTGCTTATTGAACAATGGATTAATGGACCAGAATATACTGTAGCAATTATAGGAAATCAGATATTACCTTCAATTCGTATTAAGCCAGTTAGTATTTTTTATGATTATAAAGCGAAATATTTTTCAAAGAAAACACAATATTTTTTTTCTAGTGTATTAGAAAAAAAAGAAGAAGATAAATTAAGTGAGTTAGCGTTAATTGCTTATAAATCAATTGGTTGTACCGGTTGTGGACGAGTAGATATTATGAAAGATAGCAATGGTATTTTTTATTTATTAGAAATCAATACATCACCTGGAATGACTTCACATAGTTTGGTACCTATGGCTGCCAAACAAATAGGAATTACTTTTTCACAATTAGTTAAAAAAATTTTAGAATTAGCTTAACAATATGCCGCAAGTATTTTTAAATTTTCGTAATAAAAAACTCAAAAAAAATTATAAGTTTAATAATTTAATTAATAATAATGATTATTGTTTTTTATATGTTGTTTTTTTCTTTATTTTATTAAGTACAATTATAATGAGTGGGTGGTCTATATTAAATTGGATTAAAGATATTAATATAACACCTATTTCTAGGTTGGTAATTACTGGTGAACGACAGTATACTCAAGATGATAACATAAAAAAATTAATATCATCATTAAGTATATATAATACATATATGGGTATAGATATCAATAAAATACGACATCAAATAAAAAATATACCGTGGATAAAGCAAGTTTCTGTAAGAAAACTATGGCCTAATGAATTACGAATTCACATAGTAGAATATAAACCTTATGCTAAATGGAATGATAATTTTTTTATTAATGAAGAGGGTATTATTTTCAGTTTGCCCGTAGTGATAAATATTAACAGCAATTTACCTATGTTATATGGTCCAAAAAATAGCGAACAAGATGTATTAAAGATGTATCGTATTATGAATCAACAGTTGTCGTTATATAATTTTAATATAAAATCATTGTCTATGACCGTTCTTCGTAGTTGGCAAGTAATTTTATCAAATGATATGAGATTAAATATTGGTAAAGATAATATTAAAGATAGATTAAATAGATTTATTGTGCTTTATCCATTGTTACAGAAAGTGACAGATAAACGTATTGGATATATAGATTTAAGATATAGTAGTAGAGCAGCAGTAGGTTGGTTACCATAATTATAGAGTTAGAGTTGCTACATACACTGAATTTAAATAGTTGAATAATATTATTCATTGATTCGGATATATGGTAGATTAAACCCATGATTAAAACGACAGATAGAAAATTAGTAGTTGGTCTTGAAATTGGAACTTCCAAGGTTTCTGTTTTAGTTGGTGAAATTCTAACTGATGGTACGATAAATATTATTGGTATAGGTAATTGTCCATCTAAAGGAATGGATAAAGGTGGTGTAAATGATTTAAAATCTGTTGTCAAATGTGTACAACGAGCTATTGATCAAGCAGAATTAATGGCAGATTGTCAAATTTCATCAGTTTATCTAGCTCTTTCTGGCAAACATATTAGTTGTCAAAATGAAATAGGTATGGTACCCATTTCTGAAGATGAAGTTACTCAAGATGATGTAGATAGCGTTGTGCATACAGCTAAATCTGTTAAAGTTCGTGATGAACATAGAATTTTACATGTAATTCCACAAGAATATGCTATTGATTATCAAGAAGGAATTAAAAATCCAGTAGGACTTTCAGGTGTACGTATAAAAGCAAAGGTACATTTAATTACTTGTCATAATGACATGGCAAAGAATATTGTCAAAGTAGTAGAACGTTGTGGTTTAAAAGTAGATCAATTAATTTTTTCAGGTTTGGCAGCAAGTTATTCGGTTTTAACTGAGGCTGAATACGAATTAGGAGTTTGTGTAGTTGATATTGGTGGAGGAACCATGGATATAGCTGTTTATACTGATGGATCATTACGTCATATAAAAGTTATACCTTATGCTGGCAATGCTGTAACAAGTGATATTGCTTATGCATTTGGCACACCACCTAGCGATGCTGAAATAATAAAAGTTCGATATGGTTGTGCTTTAGGTAATATTGTTAATAAAGAGGAAAATATTGAAGTACCTAATGTTGGAGGTAGGCCACCAAGAAGGTTACAGCGTCAAACATTGGCTGAAGTTATTGAACCGCGTTATACGGAATTGCTAAATTTAGTCAATAATGAAATTGTAATATTACAAGAACAATTATATTTAAAAGGTATTAAACATCATTTAGCTGCAGGAATTGTTTTAACAGGTGGTGGTGCTCAAATTGATGGCTTAGTTGAATGTGCTCAAAAAGTATTTCGTACTCAAGTACGTATTGGTAAACCATTAAATATAAGTGGTTTAACTGATTATACACATAAACCTTATTATTCTACAGCTGTTGGTCTCCTGTATTATGGAAAACAGAATCATTTAGAGAATGCATTAGAAATAGAGAATAGTACATCGTTAAGTCGTTGGTTTTATAAAATAATTAATTGGTTTAAAAAAGAGTTTTAATTTTTAAGACACGAAAATCATTTGCTTTTGTAATAAAGCATAAAATGGAGAGAGATTATGTTTGAACCAATGGTATTAACCAATGAGGCTGTTATTAAAGTCATTGGCGTTGGTGGTGGTGGTGGTAATGCTGTTGAACACATGGTGCGTGAACATATTGAAGGTGTTGAATTTTTTGTTATTAATACAGATGCACAGGCATTGCGTAAAACAACAGTAGGGCAAACTATTCAGATAGGTAATAGTATTACAAAGGGTTTAGGAGCTGGAGCTAATCCAGAAGTTGGTCGTAATGCTGCAGAAGAAGATCGTGAAGTTTTGCGTAATGCATTAGATGGTGCGGATATGGTTTTTATTGCTGCAGGTATGGGTGGTGGAACTGGTACTGGTGCAGCTCCTATTGTAGCTGAGGTTGCTAAAGAGCTTGGTATTTTAACTGTAGCAGTCGTTACCAAACCTTTTAATTTTGAAGGTAAAAAACGTATGGGGTTTGCCGAAAATGGCATTTTAGAATTATCTAACCATGTTGATTCATTAATTACCATTCCTAATGATAAATTATTAAAAGTACTTGGACGTGGTATTTCTTTGATAGACGCATTTGGTGCTGCAAATGACGTATTAAAAGGTGCAGTTCAAGGGATAGCTGAACTTATTACTCGTCCAGGTTTAATGAATGTAGATTTTGCCGATGTTCGTACTGTAATGTCTGAAATGGGTTATGCTATGATGGGCTCAGGTTTATCACGAGGAGAAGATCGAGCTGAAGAAGCAGCAGAAATGGCAATTTCTAGCCCTTTATTAGAAGATATTGATTTATCTGGTGCTCGTGGTGTATTAGTTAATATTACAGCAGGTTTTGATTTAAGACTTGATGAATTTGAAACAGTAGGTAATACTATTCGTTCATTTTCTTCAGATAATGCAACAGTTGTTATTGGTACTTCACTTGATCCTGAAATGAATGATGAGTTATGTGTTACTGTAGTTGCCACTGGTATTGGTATTGATAAAAAGCCAGAAATTACATTAGTTACTAATAAAGTAACTTCAAAATCACCAATTTCACAACGTTATCAAAAAATGCAAAATTCAATTCAGAGTATGACTCCATTAATGGAAGAAAAATCAAGTTCTACAGTAATAAATGAACAAAATATTCAATCGAATAAGGAACCGGATTATCTTGATATTCCAACTTTTTTAAGAAAACAAGTTGATTAATTGACAATTTATTGGTTTTTTCTGCTTTTTATGCTAGAATGTCATGTTAATCCTATAGTTGTGGTTAACATGATGATTAACCTTGTGAGAAAAAACGATGATCAAACAGAGGACATTAAAACGTATTGTGCAAGCAACAGGTGTTGGTTTGCATACTGGTAAAAAAGTTACTTTATCATTGAGGCCAGCACCGGCAAATACCGGTGTCATTTATCGTCGTATAGATCTAAATCCACCAGTTGATTTTTTAATTGAGGCGAATTTAGTACGTGATACGATGTTATGTACCTGTTTAATCAATAGGGATAATGTACGTATTTCAACAATAGAACATTTAAATGCTGCGTTAGCAGGATTAGGAATTGATAATATTATAGTTGAAATTAATGCACCAGAAATTCCAATTATGGATGGTAGTGCTGCGCCTTTTGTATTTTTATTATTAGATGCTGGTATTGAAGAATTAAATAGTAATAAAAAGTTTATTCGTATTAAAAAAAACATTCGAGTTACCGACGGCGATAAATGGGCTGAGTTATCTCCTTATTATGGGTTTAGCTTGGATTTCACTATTGATTTTAATCATCCTGCTATTGATAGCAGTACTCAACATTACAAATTAGATGTTTCAGCAAAATCTTTTATCAAAGAACTTAGCCGTGCTCGTACATTCGGTTTTATGAGAGATATTGAATATTTACAATCTAAAGGATTATGTTTAGGTGGTAGTTTTGACTGTGCTATTGTTATTGATGACTATAGAGTATTAAATGAAGATAGTTTACGTTTTGAAGATGAATTTGTTCGTCATAAAGCATTAGATGCTATTGGTGATTTATTTATGTGCGGTCATAATATGATTGGTGCTTGTACTGCTTATAAATCAGGTCATGCATTAAATAATAAATTATTACAAGTTATTTTAGCTTCTGAAAATAGTTGGGATATGGTAACATTTGAAGATGAATCTGAAATATCGACAGCATTTAAAACACCATCTACAATAACTATTTGAAATATATTATAAATTTTATTTTGATTAAAATAAAAGATTGATGTTTCTTCTAAAATTTAATTTAAGTAATTAATCTTAAAAATAGTTTAATTATATACTTTTTTAAAGTCTTTCTTGAGAAAGAAAGGAAACTAAACTTTTTAATTTTTTTTGTAAATTTTTAGGGCTTGTTTTTGCTAACTTAAGAATCATATTTGCACTTTTTTTGCTTATTGCTTTATTTGATAAATTTATCGTGTTTGGTATATTCGATAGATAATTATTTGAATTTTTACATATTAACGATGGATTAATGGTAATATTAATTGCAGATAAAGAAGGTAAAATAGTATTACGTAATTTTAAAATTATTATAGGTAATTCAAAATTTAATCTTGCTTTTCTAGCAGCATTTTTTACTTCTATAATAAGAACTTCTTGACGGTAATTGGCTACTCTACATGAGTTCTTCAATTCTTCTGGAAGAAGATTTATTATCTTATTATTTAATTTTATTAATTTTAAGGCATGGTTTCGAATTTTAAAGTTTAATTTGTTAGATTTTAATAGAGTATTTAAAGATTGAGGATAGTTATGAAACATCTTATTCTTATGACCAAAATAGATATATAATTATAATATAGGTTATGTAATAAAATACACTTTAAGTGCATAGTTTTTGTTATAATTATAATTTATTTTATTTAACGTAATATATATTATTAAAAAATAATAATTATAATGTAGTATATATTTTTTATGTATGCACTAAGATTTGTGTTTGTAGTAGTAATATTTTATTATAAAAGCATAGTTAGTATATAAATTTTTTACTTTTATTTAATAAATTAAAAATAATTTATTATTTGTTTAAATTTATCTTTACTAGTTTTATGTCATTATATACCTTATAGTTTTTTATTATAAAGTCAATAACTTATTTAAGTGTACATGTATTTAAATTTAAAATATTTATCTATTTTGCATATCATTTTCTTACTATATTGCATATCACATAAAAATATTTATTTTATTTTTTATTCATTTGATATAAAAACCGTTTTCTACTAAAAATATCAATTATATTAATTGAATCTATGTAATATAGTTACATGATAGTAAACTATTAAATTCAAAGAGAAAATATTTATGTTCACTAAATTTTTTAAAAAAATTTTTAGAAGTCGTAATGATCGTATTTTATATAGTTTAAGTAAATTAGTTGATATTATAAATGAATTAGAAACTGAATTTGAAAAATTATCTGATCCAAAACTAAAAGATAAAACTCTTGAATTTCGTCAAAAACTTAAATTAGGTATAAAGTTAGATCAATTGCTCCCTGAAGCATTTGCCACTGTTCGTGAAGCTAGTAAACGTGTATTTAATATGCGTCATTTTGATGTTCAATTATTAGGTGGCATAGCACTTAATAATAGTTGTATTGCTGAAATGCGTACTGGTGAAGGAAAAACATTGACATCTACATTACCTGCATATTTAAATGCTTTAACTGGTAAAGGTGTACACATAGTAACTGTAAATGATTATTTAGCTAAACGTGATGCAGAAAATAATCGATTATTATTTGAATTTCTTGGTATGACTGTTGGTATTAATTTACCAGGTATGTCTTCTAAAATGAAACGTAAGGCTTATGCTTCTGATATTACCTATGGTACTAATAATGAATATGGCTTTGATTATTTACGTGATAATATGGCTTTTAGTCCTGAAGAACGTGTTCAACGTAAATTACATTATGTATTAATTGACGAAGTTGATTCTATTTTAATTGATGAAGCTCGTACTCCATTAGTTATATCAGGACCGCTAGAGGGTAGTTCAGATCTATATAAGAAAATTGATAAATTAATTCCATATTTTAAACGACAGGAAAAAGAAGATTCTGAAACATTTCAAGGTAAAGGTCATTTTTCTATTGATGAAAAATTAAAGCAAGTTACGTTGACAGAACGTGGATTAGAGTTAATTGAAGAGTTATTATCACAAACTAATTTAATAAAAAATAATGAATCACTTTATTCTCCAACTAATATTATACTTACACACCATATAATGGCAGCTTTACGTGCTCATGTACTTTTTAATAAAAATATAGATTATATTGTTAAGGATGGACAAATTGTTATTGTTGATGAACATACTGGACGTACTATGGAAGGAAGACGTTGGTCAGATGGGTTACATCAAGCAGTTGAAGCTAAAGAAGGTGTTAAAATACAAAATGATAATCAAATATTAGCATCAATTACTTTTCAAAATTATTTTCGTTTATACGAAAAAATAGCTGGTATGACAGGTACAGCTGATACAGAAGCTTTTGAATTTAGATCTATATATAAATTAGACACAATAGTTATTCCAACTAATCGTCCGATGATTCGTAATGATTTACCTGATCTAGTTTATATGAATGATGCAGATAAATTTGTAGCTATTATTAGTGATATTCGTAAATGTATCAATAAAGGGCAACCAGTATTAGTAGGTACTATTTCAATTGAAAAATCAGAAATAATCTCTCGTGAATTAACTAAAGCTAAAATTAGGCATAATGTTTTAAATGCTAAATTTCATGCAATTGAAGCGGATATTATTGCTGAAGCAGGTCAGCCAGGTTCAGTTACTATTGCTACTAATATGGCTGGTCGTGGTACAGATATTGTATTAGGAGGTAACTGGCAATTAGAAATTAATAAGTTAAATGATACTAATCAAGAAGAAATTGATAAAATTAAGATAGAATGGAAAAGGCGTCATGATGCAGTAATTGCTGCTGGTGGTTTATATATTATTGGTACTGAACGTCATGAATCTAGACGTATTGATAATCAATTACGAGGAAGATCTGGACGTCAAGGAGATCCAGGTTTATCTAGATTTTATATTTCAATGGAGGATTCGTTAATACGTATATTCGCCTCTGATCGAGTTGTAGGAATGATGCGTAAATTAGGCATGAAACCTGGTGAAGCAATTGAACATCCTTGGGTCACAAAAGCAATTGCTAATGCACAACGTAAAGTTGAAAGTCATAATTTTGATATTAGGAAGCAACTTTTAGAATATGATGATGTTGCTAATGATCAAAGACGAGTAATTTATTCTCAACGTAATGCTTTATTGGATAGTAATGATATAAGTGAAATAATTAAGTGCATACGAGAAAATGTAATAATATCAATTATTAATCTTTATATTCCTAAAAATTCTTTACAAGAAGAATGGGATATTACTGGGTTGCAAAAGAGATTTTATACTGATTTTAATTTAAAATTACCTATTCAGGATTGGTTAGATAAAGAATTAGAATTAAATGAAGAAATATTATGCAAACTAATTTTAAAAAAAACTATTGAAGCATATCAGGTAAAAGAGAATATAATTGGTAGTGATATGATGCGTAATTTTGAAAAAAATATTATGCTACAAACTCTTGATTCATTGTGGAAAGAACATTTAGCTGCAATGGATTATTTAAGACAAGGTATTCACTTACGTGGATATGCACAAAAAGATCCAAAACAGGAGTATAAACGAGAATCTTTTAAGATGTTTACAAATATGTTAGAAAATTTACAATATGAATTAATTAGTACTTTAAGTAAAGTAAAAATTAGATTTCCAGAAGAAATAGCAATATTTCATCAGAAAAGATATACAACCTCCAAAGGTTTAATTACAAATAATTGTTATGATCAGCATAAAGAAACAGCAAGTATTTCAAAAAATAAAATAAAACCATTAGAGAAATATAATAGAATTGGTCGTAATTCATCTTGTCCATGTGGTTCTGGAAAAAAATATAAACATTGTCACGGGCATTTAATGTAAATTTATTTATGATGACGAAAAACTTAATGCTGACAATAAAAGTATATTAATAATTAATTTTAAAACAGTTATTAATTTAATATAGTATAAATTAATTATTTTAGTAAGTTATTAAAAATTTGTTATTTATTAGGCAATAAATTATATTGAAGTTATTTTAACTTTTAATTAAATTAAACTATATGATTAAATATAGTTAACTATATTTTTAATTAATTTAGGTCCGTGGTAAATAAATCCTGAATAAATCTGTAATAAAGATGCCCCAGCTGCTAATTTTTCTTTTGCTGCTATTAGAGAATCAATTCCTCCAACACCAATTATTGTTAATTTTCCTTTTAATTCTTTTGATAATAAACGAATAATTTCAGTACTTTTTAATTGTATCGGTCTACCACTTAATCCACCTTCTTCATTTGAATATCTTAATCCTTTTATTAATTGTCTATCTAATGTAGTATTTGTAGCTATTACACCATCAATTTGATGTCTTATTAAACTATCACTAATTTGAATAATTTCTTTTTCTGTTAAATCAGGAGAAATTTTTATTGCTATAGGGACATATTTTTGATATTTTTTTGTTAAAAAAGATTGTTTATCTTTAATAGATTGTAATAAATCTTCCAATATTTCACCGTACTGTAATACTCTTAAATTAGGTGTATTAGGTGAAGAAATATTAATTGCTATATAATTTGCATAATGATAAATTTTTTCCATACAAATTAGATAATCATCTTTGCAATATTCAATTGGCGTATCCTGATTTTTACCAATATTTATACCAATAATACAGTTGTATTTTACTTTTTTTAAATTCTCAACTAACCTATCAATACCCAAATTATTACATCCCATACGATTAATTAGCCCTTCAGCTTCAATAAGTCTAAATAGCCTAGGTTTTTTATTACCATATTGAGGATTGGGGGTAACTGTTCCTATTTCTAGAAAACCGAATCCCATTATTCCAAAAGCATAAATATATTCACCATTTTTATCAAATCCAGCTGCTAATCCTAATGGATTTTTAAATGTTAGCCCCATACAATGCATTGGTTTATAATTAATTGTTTGCCGAAACATATTTTGTATAGGTGAATACATTATATATTTCATTTGTTTAGAAATAAATTCATGCGCTTGTTCTGGATTTAAATGAAATAATGCTTTTTTTATAAGGTGATAAAACATTAATTTTACCTTTTATTGAAACTAGTATTATAAATATTCTTATATACAAGTTTGTAAAAACTTACTTACTTATTTAATAATATCATAACATAATAGTATATATAAAAATTTTTAAGAATATTATTTTAAATATTAAATATAACATGAATATTTAATTTTAAATCTTAATATAATTGATATATATTTAATTTTTAATTACATATTAAAAATGTAATTTTTGATAAAAATAAATAAACTTAATATATTGATTATATAAAAATATCTTTAAAATTAATAATTTAACTATTTTTTTGAAAAAATTTCTTTAGGTTCATCATTTTTATTATAAAATATATGGTTTATTTGAAATTTTTTAAGATTTTACTAAATTTTATCAAGGTATTGTCTGTTATTATAGGAATATTTATCACATTAAAATATTTTTGATAAAAACAAAAATTGCTATGCTAGCATAGCATAAATAAAAAATTTGATAAGTCTTTATATTTATTAATATATAAAATATATATAACATATTTTATCTAGATAAGTCTGGATTAATGCCTCCGTGAGGATAATTAACGCATTATGAATTTAGACATATTACCTATAATTACATCACTATTAGATACAGATGCTTATAAATTACATATGCAACAAGCTGTTTTTCATAATTATAATCATGTATCAGTAGTAGCAGAATTTCGCTGTCGTAGTGATGAACTACTTGGCAAATACTCTTATGCTGTAAAACAACAAATAAATTTAATGTCACGTATTACATTAACACCAAATGAGTATAATTATTTACGTAGATTACCTTTTTTTAAAATTGATTATTTAGATTGGTTAAAGGATTTTCGCTTTAATCCAAATCAAGTAAAAATTTATACTTCAAAAGAAAATCAGTTAGCACTAAAAATTAGTAGTTCATGGTGCGAAATGATCTTATGGGAAGTTCCATTATTAGCTTTAATTAGTGAATTGGTTCATAGAGATCGTTATCCTAATATTACAACTGCAGATGCTATTAAACATTTACATAAATTGATTACATATTTTTATCAAGAAGCAAAAATAAATAACATTGATTTAACAAATTTTAAATTAATAGATTTTGGTACTCGCAGACGTTTTTCTCGTATTGGGCAATATGTGATTGTCAATGAACTTAAAAAATATTTTCCGTATTTTATTGGAACAAGTAATTATAAATTAGCTGAAGAATTAAAACTTAAACCATTTGGCACCCAAGCTCATGAATGGTTTCAGGCCCATCAACAAATTAGTTCCAATCTTGCTAATAGTCAACGAATTGCTTTACAAAGTTGGCTTGATGAATATCCTGATCAATTAAGTATTGCGTTAACAGATTGTATTACAATGGATGCTTTTTTACGTGATTTTGACATTACATTTGCTAGTCGTTATCAAGGTTTGCGACATGATTCAGGTGATCCATTAGAGTGGGGAGAAAAAGCTATTAATCATTATAAAAAATTAGCCATTGATCCTATGAGCAAAATTCTTGTTTTTTCAGATAATCTTGATCTACAAAAAGCATTAATACTTTATAAACATTTTTATAAACGTATTAATCTTATTTTTGGTATTGGAACTCGTTTGACATGTAATATACCTAAAGTAAAACCACTTAATATTGTGATTAAATTGGTTGAATGTAATGGTAAGCCAGTTGCTAAGTTATCTGATAGTCCAGAAAAAACTATTTGTAGTGATGTCGCATTTATTAATCTTTTAAAAAAAACTTTTGATATTCCTATCGTAAAAAATTTAGTGCATAATAAAATTAAATGAATTAATAAAATAGATCATTTAGATTTTATCTAAAATAGATTAAATTAAAATTTAATGTTTTATGTAATTTTTATTTTGTTTTTTTTAAAACTAAATTGTTTGTTTTAAATTTATATCATATTAAAAATAGAATTTATAGTTTGTTAATTATTTTTATCACGAATTAATTACTTTAAGTTAAGTCTTATTTATTTAATTATGTTATTTTAAAATATTTGTCATATTATTCATTAGGTTTAAAATAAATAAAATTTATTTTTTGAAATCTATATAATATCATTAATGCAGACTAATTATAGATATCATTAATGCAGACTAATTATAGTATGTTAATTTTAAACTAAATTTGATAATATTATTGTTGTAAAATTCTTTAAAAGTGTAACTTTCAAAGAAAATATTAAATTTTGGTATTCTAAAAATATTTATTTTAAATAAAAATTGATAATTTTAAGAAATAATATAAAATTATAATAATTTATTAAAATTCATATAATAATTAAAAAATAACTTTTAAATTTGCAGGTTTTTTATTAGATTATCAAAGTATAAACTTTTTTGTTTTTTATAAAAATAGATGTTATAGAATTTTTCTCATAAAATTAATAGAATTAATAGTTTTGATATCAATGCATGTTAAAAAATTATTAATTATTAGTTAATATAAATTTATATAATGATATAATGTACATTTTAATTGTTATTTTAATTGTTATAAATAATTTCATTTAATTAGAAAAATTAATGTTTTTTAAAGTTAGTTTGAATAACTATAAATAAGAGATAATATATTATCTTTCTATTGGTCGTTTAAATAATAATTATTATCAATGATATTTCAATTAAGGATATTTAAATAAAAAGATTATTTTTTCAAAATAAAAAAATAATTTTAAATAAGTAGATATTTAAAGAGAGTGCATAATGAATATAGTGCCTATAGTTAAAATACTTCAAGGAGGTATAGCAATAGGAAAAGAAGTTACTGTTCGTGGATGGGTACGTACAAGAAGAGATTCAAAATCAGGCATGTCATTCCTGACTATATATGATGGTTCCTGTTTTAATTCATTACAAGTTATTGTAAATAATCAATTAGATAATTATGAACAAGAAGTTATGAACTTAACTACTGGTTGTTCAGTTGAAGTAACTGGAATTGTTAAATTATCTAAAGGTAAAGGACAAAAAATTGAATTATTTATAAGTCAAGTTATTGTAGTAGGAATGGTAGAAAATCCTAATAGATATCCAATATCTGCTAAACATCATAGCATTGAATATTTGCGTGAAGTGTCACATTTACGCCCTCGTACTAATCTTATTGGTGCTATTACACGTATTCGGCATACATTAGCTCAAGCTATTCATCGGTTCTTTAATAAAGAAGGTTATTTTTGGGTCTCTACACCAATTATTACAACCTATGACACTGAAGGTGCAAGCAAAATGTTTCGTGTTTCAACATTAGATTTGCAAAATATCCCATTAAAAAGAAATGGAACTATTAATTTTGAAAAAGATTTTTTTTGTAAGGAAGCTTTTTTAACTGTATCTGGTCAATTAAATGGAGAAGCTTATGCTTGTTCTTTAAGCAAAATTTATACTTTTGGTCCAACTTTTCGTGCAGAAAATTCGAATACTAGCCGTCACTTATCAGAATTTTGGATGGTTGAACCTGAAGTTGCTTTTGCAGATTTAAATAATATTATATCTTTATCTGAAAATATGTTAAAGTACGTATTTAATTCTGTTTTATGTGAGCGTTATGATGATTTAGCTTTTTTTGTTGAGCATATAAATAAGAATGTAATTAATAGGTTAGAGCAATTTATTAAAACAGATTTTATTCAAATAGATTATATTGATGCTATTAAATTATTAAAAAAATCAAATAAATCATTTAAAAATTTAGTAGATTGGGGTATGGATTTTTCTTCTGAACATGAACGTTATTTAACTGAGCAATATTTTAAAGCACCTATAGTAATTAAAAATTATCCAAAAAATATTAAAGCATTTTATATGCGTATCAATCCTGATGGTAAAACTGTTGCTGCTATGGATGTATTAGTTCCTGGTATTGGTGAAATTCTAGGCGGATCCCAGCGTGAAGAAAGATTAAATGAATTGGATATTCGCATGAGAGAGATAGGTTTAAATCAAGAAGATTATAAATGGTATCGAGATTTACGTCGTTATGGTACCGTTCCTCATTCCGGTTTTGGGCTAGGTTTTGAACGTATGGTTGCTTATGTTACTAGCATAAAAAATATTCGTGAGGCTATTCCATTTCCTCGTACTCCTAATAATGCTAGATTTTAAATATTATACATACAATTAAATAATTAGTATGATAAATTATAGTAAGGTATTTTACTAGTTTTTTATTAGTAAAATATTATATAAACTAAGAAGATTAGATGTATTGATATTTTGAAATATAATGTTTCTTTTTGTTGCAAATATTATATTTTTATGTCATTTTCAGTGTAGATAAAATATTTTCTAGTGAAACACTGAATATAAAAAAGAAGACGGCACTAAACTCTTAACGATAGCTTTAATTATGTAAAATGAATCTATTTTGAGCGGTGGCAGCCGTCCGAATAACATCAATGAGGGTCAATAATAATGATGAAGCGTAATATTCTTGCAATAGTTATTCCTGCGTTATTAGTTGGTACAACAAACGCAGCTGAAATCTATAATAAAGATGGCAATAAATTAGATCTATATGGTAAAGTGGATGCTCGTCACTTTTTTGGAAAAAGAAGTAGTGGCGATGATTCTAGAGTTAGTGTTGGTATAAAAGGTGATACTAAACTTTCTGATCAAGTTACTGGTTTTGGTCATTTTGAATGGTCAACTAAAACAAGTAAAAATGAAATGGAAAATGAAAATACAAATCGTCTCGCTTATGTCGGTTTGAAAATTGCTGACTTTGGTTCATTAGATTATGGACGTAATTATGGTGTTGTGTATGATGTTAATTCATGGACTGGTGTTTTGCCTTTATATGGTGCAGATTCTATGTTTCATGGTGATAAATACATGACTTCTCGTAATTTATTAACTTATCGTAGCAGTGATTTTTTTGGTTTAGTTGATGGTTTGAACTTTGCTTTACAGTACCAAGGTAAAAATAGTGAAACTAATAAATCATCTAATTTCCATCATTTTAAAAATAATGGTCACGGGTTTGATATAGCAGCTAAATATGATATTGGTTGGGGGGTTACATTAGGTGCTGGTTATATTAAGACCGATCGTCATTTAACTAAATCTGAACAAGCTAATAGTGGTGCTATTGGTAACAATGCTGATGGTTGGAATGCTGGTATAAAGTATAATGATAATAATTTATATCTTGCAGCAATGTATGGAGAAACCAGCAATATGACTCGATTTGGTGAAATAGTTGAAGGCATTGATAGATCAAAAATTGCTAATAAAACTACAAATTTTGAAATAGTAGGTCAATATTTATTTAATGAAATTGGTCTGAAACCATCTATAGCTTATATACAATCTAAAGGTAGTAAATTAAATGATGATGGTTATTCTCAGCAAAATTTAGTGAAATATGTTTCTTTAGGTGCTTTCTATTATTTTAATAAAAATTTGACAGCAGTTGTAGATTATAAAATTAATTTAGTTAATAACAATGATTTTACACAAAAATATGGCATTAGTAGTGATAATCTTATTGGTCTAGGTTTAGTATATCAGTTTTAACACTAATTTGTCTAAAATTTAGTAAATACAAACTTAGTAAATCTAAAAACAGCCATTTTATGGCTGTTTTTAGATTTACTATAAATAGCGATTTTTTGTTTTAATTAGAATATTTGTTCTCTTGTAAAAAAATTTATTACTTATTAGTAATATAGTTAAATATCGTATTTTTAATTTATTCACTATATATTTTAAAATATTATTAGTAATTCATATTTTATCTAGTTGTTTAATTTGTTATTTATTAAAAATAAAGTTATTAGAATTAAAAGTTATTGGAATTATTAACATGTTTAAAAATATTGTTTTTGCCCCTAAAGATCCTATTTTAGGATTAACAGAAATTTTTGAGTCTGATCAACGTAAACAAAAAATTAATTTAGGAATTGGTGTTTATAAGAATGAATTAGGAAAAACTCCTATTCTTACTTCTATTAAGAAAGCGGAAAAATATTTATTAAGAAATGAAGTATCTAAAAATTATCTTGCTATTAGTGGTATATCAGAGTTTAGTCAAGTTACTCAAAAACTATTATTTGGTAAGAATCATAGAATTATAAAAGAAAATTGTGCCCGAACTATACAAGCAATAGGTGGAACTGGTGCGTTACGTATTGCTGCTGAATTTATTGCTAAACAAACCTCTGCAAAACGAGTTTGGATTAGCCAACCAACTTGGCCTAATCATGAAAATATATTTAAATCAGTTGGCTTTAAAATCTGTTATTATCAGTATTATGATGCTTATAATCATGAATTAAATTATAATGGCATGTTAACTAGTTTAAATGATGTTATTAGAGGTGATGTATTGTTATTACATGGTTGTTGTCATAATCCTACTGGTATTGATTTAATATCAGAACAATGGGAAATATTATCTAAATTAGCATCAGAAAAAATGTTATTGCCTGTTTTTGATTTTGCATATCAGGGATTTGCTAAAGGATTAGACAAAGATACTAACGGATTACATATATTTGCCAATAAAAATCCAGAAATAATAGTTGCTAGTTCTTATTCTAAAAATTTTAGCTTATATAATGAACGAGTTGGAGCTTGTACAATTATTGCTAATAATAGCATTCAAGCAGACCGAGTATTTAGTCAAATACAATCAATTATTAGAGCAAATTATTCTAATCCACCATTTCATGGTGCTGCTATTGTTACTAAAATATTATCAGACGAATTATTAAAAAAAGAATGGATAGAAGAGTTAACAGCTATGAGAAACCGCATTCAACGTATACGTAAGTTATTTGTAAAAATGTTGCAAGAAAAATGTATTAAGCAAGATTTTAGTTTTATTGGTAAACAAAATGGTATATTTTCTTTCAGCGGTCTTAATAAAAAACAAGTAATTAAATTACGTAATAAACATGCTATTTATATAGTTAATTCTGGAAGGATTAATATTTCTGGTATAACAGAAAATAATTTAATTCCATTATGTAATGCTATAATTGATGTGGTATAGAAATATACTAATTTCTATAATTAATAATTTTAAATCAATTTTTATTTATTTTGCATAAATATAATAAAACTAATTATTGTAAAAATGGGTTAAATTTTCGTTCTATACCCAAATTTGATGTAGGTCCATGCCCAGGTATAAATTTATAGTCATCACCAAGAGTTAAAATTTTTGTTTTAATTGAATGCATCAAAATTTCATAATTACCTTTAGGAAAATCACTGCGACCAATAGAACCACGAAAAAGTATATCGCCCATAGAAATTAATTTATCCTTATGATTAACGAATATAACATGCCCAGGTGTATGTCCAGGACAATGTAAAACAGAAAGTTTAATATTAGAAAAGCTAATTTCATCTCCATTTTTTAACCAGCGATTTGGTATAAATTCCGAACATTTTTTTAAACCAAAAACTTTATGTTGAAGTGTTAATCCTTTAATTAAAAAGCTATCTTCTTTTTGTGGTCCATAAATTGGTATTGAGAAATACATTGCCATATCGGCACAAGCACCTACATGGTCAAGATGACCATGTGTTATTAAGATGTATTTTAATTTTAATGATCTATTTTTAATTTCAATTATTATTTTTTCTATTTCCCCTCCAGGATCAACAATTACAGCATCTAAACTATTTTCATCCCAAATTATAGTGCAATTTTGCATAAAATTAGTTACAGGAATAATTATGTATTTCATATATATATTAGCAATTTTATTATTTAATAAATTTGTATAGTTTTAATATTGATTATATAAATTCAGTATATAACAAAATAATATTAAATATTATTTTAATATTTTTATAAAAATTTATACCACATTATAAAATATTATACAGGTAATTATTAATATTTAACATAATTTTTAATTATACTGTTTTATTAATTTCAATATGTAGTTATCAATATTAATCTTTAAAAATTTAAATATTTTTATCCATAATAAGTTTATTAAATATTTTTAATTAATTAATAGTTATTTTAGTGTAGAAAAATATATAATAAGCTTGATTTTTAATTAGCAATTAAATTGAA
This sequence comes from Candidatus Arsenophonus lipoptenae, assembly GCF_001534665.1. Taxonomy (NCBI): domain Bacteria; kingdom Pseudomonadati; phylum Pseudomonadota; class Gammaproteobacteria; order Enterobacterales; family Morganellaceae; genus Arsenophonus; species Candidatus Arsenophonus lipoptenae. Next base: position 685,453 of record NZ_CP013920.1, read on the forward strand.
AAATCTTTAACATATCTAATCTAAAATTAGATATGTTGTCTAACAAGATTTAGATCTTTCTGATTATTAACTTCATATCCTGGATTCTTAATTGCTATGCTAACACGAATTTTTTCTCCGTACCAGATAACACGTAATTGTTCAAGCATTTCTATCATTTCTAATGGACATATTGGCCATTGGACATAACGACGAATAAAATTAGCACGATAAGCATAAATACCAATATGACGCAAAAAATGTTTTTTCAATTTTGTTGTGCTAATTGTTGATTGATCCCGAATCCAAGGTATAGGAGCTCTAGAAAAATATAAAGCATTATCGTGTTTATCAGTGATTACTTTGACAATAGATGGATCAAGTATATCACTTGAATTATTTATATGAGTTGCTAAAGTGCCCATACAAACTTTATTGAACATAAAGTTAATAGCTAATTGATTTATTATTTCCGGTGGTATCAATGGTTCATCACCTTGGACATTTATGATGATTTCTTGATCAGAAATCTTATATTTTTCAATCACTTCTAACAATCTTTCAGTTCCTGATTTATGCTTGATATTAGTCATACAAACTTCATTATGGTTTTTTTTTACTACATCAAATATTGCTTGATGATCAGTTGCTACAATCACTCTTCTGGCATTTGACATTAATACTCTTTCAACCACTCTAATAATCATAGGTTTACCATGAATATCAATTAATGGTTTTCCAGGTAGCCGATTAGAAGCAAATCTAGCTGGAATAATAACTGTAAACATATTTTACTTATCTTCATCTAGAGAAATTTTACGAGCTTCTTCTCTTAATAATACTGGAATATTTTTACGTATAGGATAAGCAATATGATCAAATTTACAGATAAGTTCTAAATTTTGTTTATCATAAATTAGCTTCCCATGACAAATTGGACAAGCAATAATATTAATTAAACGATTATCCATATATTCCTAATTTAAAATATAATTTTTTTTGCAAAATTAGAATAACATAACTATATATTATTATTAACGTTAATTATTTATAGTATTGAATTTATATTCTATATTATTACATATAGTTACGTTAAAATTATTATTTATATATCAAAATTTTACATCCAATATTTATTAAATTTATATTTTCATATTATTTTAATAACTTTTTAAAAGTGTAATTTATTTTGCTTTTTATATAAATTTTTATTACTTCTACTAAGAAAATATAATTCTTTTAGTTAATTCTATTAAATTTAGTTAATGAAATTATTTCTGAAAGAATTTTTTTTGCTCCTGGTTTTGACAGTTTTGCATTTACTGGTAGATACCACCAATTAAATTGAGCAAAATGAAAACATTTTACACCATCTTTTTCAGTCATCAATAATATTTGATTATCATTAACTAAATGTGACAAAGTAGAAAACTTATAAAGTTGATGATCAGAAAAAGAATATGTTGCAATTAATTGAACCCCTTTTTTCTTTAAGCTTAAAAAAAACCTAGCTGGATTTCCAATTCCTGCAATTGCAATAACTTGATTTAACTCAAGTACAGATTTTTTTTCTCCTGTTAGTAGATTTATCGCAATATCCCCTATTAACTGCATAGCAATTTCATCATGCTTTGTTATCCCATCATTAATAATGATAGCATTAACATTTTTTAAACGATATTTATATTCCCGTAATGGCCCGGCAGGAAGCAACCAACCATTTCCGAAACGTCTAGTACCGTCTATAACAACAATTTCAAAATCTCTTTGTAAAGTATAATGCTGAAGACCATCATCGCTAATAATAAAATCTAATTTTTGCTTACTAAGTAACATTTTTACTGCTATTACACGATTAGGAGAAACTATTACTGGTACACCAGTACGCCAATAAATTAATGCAGGTTCATCACCACTTTCTTTTATTGATATTTTTTTATTAAGCAATAGTGGATAAGAATTTGCTTTACCTCCATATCCTCGAGATATAACACCAACACGATAACCTTTTGATAAAAGTTTTTTAACTAACCAAATAACTAATGGTGTTTTGCCATTACCACCTACTGTTAAATTACCTACGACTATAATAGGTATTGGTGCTTTCCAACTAGGTAAAATTTTCAATTGATAACATAACTGTCTTAACAAAATAATAATGCCATATAATATCGAACATGGTAGAATCAAAATAGACAGCCATGAACGGGTTAACCATATTTTTTCAATCATCATTTAAATTGTATACTATATAGTTGAGCATATGCACCATCACATTTAAGTAATTTTTTGTGAGTTCCTCGTTCAATAATTTTACCATCTTGGATAACTAATATTTCATCTGTTTTTTCTATTGTTGATAGTCGATGGGCAATAATAATAGAGGTTCTATTTTTTTGTAATTCATCTAATGCTGCTTGAATTGCTCTTTCAGATTCAGTATCGAGTGCCGATGTAGCTTCATCTAAAATTAATATAGATGAATTATGTAATAATGCTCTAGCAATAGCAATTTGTTGTCTCTGTCCACCAGACAGCATTACACCATTTTCACCAATAACTGTATCTAGTCCATTATCTAATTTTTGAATAAAATCCATTGTATAAGCCATCTGAGCTGCTTTTTCAATTTCTTTTCTACTAAAGCTGCTATCGGTAGCATAAGCGATATTATTAGCAATAGTATCATTAAAAAGATATACTTGTTGAGAAACTAGTGCGACTTGATTTCTTAAAGATGTTAAGGTATATTCTCTTAAATCGCGATTATCAAGTAGTATTTGGCCATCATTAACTTCATAAAAACGGGTAATTAAATTTACAATGGTTGATTTTCCAGAGCCAGATCTACCTACCAAAGCAATAGATTTTCCAGCAGGAATTTTGAAACAAATATCATGTAATGCCGGATAATCTTTTGTTGGATATTTAAATGTAACATGCTTGAATTCTATTGTGCCCTTTACTTTTTTTAAAGTTAATTTACCTTCATTTTTTTCTTGCTCCATATCTAAAATTGAAAACAATGTTTGACATGCGGCCATGCCTCTTTGAAATTGTGCATTCACGTTTGTTAATGATTTCAATGGTCTCATTAATGCAAACATAGATGAAAAAACTACGCCTATAGTTCCTGCTGTTAATGTTTGCATAACTTCAGGAAAACTAGCGATATAAAGTGTGAATACTAGTGCTAGAGAAGCAATTAATTGTATTATAGGATCAGATATTGAAGATGCAGTGACCATTTTCATAGTTTGCCAACGCATATGATTACTAACTTTACTAAACCGTTCAGTTTCAACTTTTTGTCCCCCAAAAATTAAAACTTCTTTGTGCCCTTTTAACATTTGTTCTGCACTAGCAGTTAATTGACCCATCCCAGTTTGTATATTTTTACTAATATTTCTAAAGTGTTTAGAAACAGAACGTATTGTTAATGCTACAATAGGAACAATAACAATTAATATTAGTGAAAGTTGCCAACTATAATAAAACATTAATCCAAATAAACCTATAATATAGGAACTTTCTCGTACAATAGTAATTAATGCGCTAGAAGAAGATGAAGCAACTTGTTCTGAATCATAAGTAATACGAGATAGTAATGTACCTATTGATTGTTGATCAAAAAAAGCTACTGGCATTCCCATCATATGACTAAATAGACTTCTACGCATATTCATTACAATTTTACCAGATACCCAAGCAATACAATAATTAGATATAAAACTAGAAATGCCTCTGATTAGCATTAATCCCAATATAGCTATTGGTAACCATTCTAGTGTAGTATTATCAGTAGTACCAAAACCTTCATCAAGTAATGGCTTTAATAAAGAAATCATTAATGCATCACCAGATGCATTAATGATTAAAGCTATAATAGCTACACTTAACCCTAATTTAAATGGAAAAATCATTGGCCATAATCGGCGAAATGTTTGCCATGTTGAAAAATCTTTATCATTTATTATCATTTTTATTAATACCTAGCAAATAAATAATTTATTCTACGTTTAATTTTGAATATTCAATTATAATTAATATTAATTGTAATATTGATGATGTTTGTAATTTTTTAAATTACTTTTGTATTAATATGTTTTAAGATACTGTAGATATATACATATTATTATGTTGATATAAAGATTTATTATGATTAAGTAAAGGTAGTAGTGTATATTTTAGATTATATTTTAAAAATATTTTTATAAAAAACATTCCGACCATAATTGATTATGAAGAATAAGAATTTTTAAAAAATTATTTTAGAAAATTTTATTTATTAAATTATTTTTGCTCCTATATTTAATTAATATACTAGATTAAATAATTTGATATATTTAATATAACTATTAATAACTATAATAACTATTTATTAAATTGCTTTTTTACAATAAAATATAAGATATAATATCTCAAAATATAATTTTTTAGCATTTAAGATAAAGATAAAAATAAAAAATAGTTTTGTTATTAAATTAAAATATTGATATGTACACAATAAAATTATAATAATTCTAATTATATTAGTAAACTATTAATTACATTAAAAATAATTAGTATTTTGTTGGTATAGTTTTATTATTACAATTTGCTATTGTATAAAAATATGAAAAATTTTTAATAAAACCTTAGTAATTATAATTATCTAAATTATAATTATCTACATATATTATTGATAATTATAAAAATTAAGTATTTTTTATTGATATTTAAATATCAATAAATTAAAATGCTAAATTAGAAAAATAACATACCTATGTATATGTTTAACATGTATGTACAATCTGTTATACTACATAGATTTAAATTATTTTATTTTTTTATTAAAATATTAAATTTAAAATGAAAGGTTGTTAATAATTTTTAATTTTATAAATTTTTATATGTGGAATTTACACGATTTCTTAATTCTTTTCCTGGTTTAAAATGCGGAATATTTTTTCCGTTCAATAAAACTTTTTCACCAGTTTTAGGATTACGGCCAATGCGCGGTGGTAGGTAGTGAACAGAAAAACTACCAAAACCACGTATCTCTGTACGTTCTCCTATAGAAAGAGTTTTTGTTATTTGTTCAAGAACTTCTTTTACAGCATTTTCGATAAGTTTTTCTGATATATGAGTCAATTGATTAACAAGTTTTTTAATTAATTCAGATCTTGTCATAGTAATAATATTCCACTAAATTCTTATTAATGGTTAATAACAATTAATAAGGCTATCTTAATTTTGAAAAATATTAATTATTCACCTTTTGCCGCTTTGAATGCTACAGCCATAGCATTATTTGCAAGATTATTATTTTCTTTTTTATTTGCAGAAGAATTAATTATTTCCTTTTCATGTATTTCATCTTTTAAATGTAGAGATAAGTTAACAATTCTATGTTTGCGATCAATACCGATATATTTAACTATAATTATATCACCAATATTGATGATTTGGGTATCATCTTCAATTAATCCTTCAGATATTCGTAAATAACCTTCAACTCCAGTAGCTAATTCAATAGTGGCTCCTTTTTCATCAATAGAAATTACTTTTCCTTGAACTGCAATACCCTTTTTATGAGTGGAAATATAGTTATTAAATGGATCTTCTTCTAATTGTTTAATACCTAAAGAAATACGTTCACGTTCAGCGTCAACTTGTAATACAACAGCAGATATTTCATCACCTTTTTTATATTCCTTAATTATCTCTTCACCTGTATTTTTCCAAGAAATGTCAGATAGATGCACTAATCCATCAATGCCTCCTTCTAAACCAATAAAAATTCCAAAATCAGTAATTGATTTTATTTTTCCATTTACTCGGTCATTCTTATTATGAGTTTCTGCAAATTGTTTCCATGGATTTGGCTTACACTGTTTTAAGCCTAATGAAATACGACGACGTTCTTCATCAATATCTAATACTATAACTTCTACAGTATCACCAACAGTAACAACCTTAGATGGATGGATATTTTTGTTAGTCCAGTCCATTTCAGAAACGTGTACTAGACCTTCAACACCTTCCTGAATTTCAACAAAGCAGCCATAATCAGTGAGATTAGTAACTTTTCCTGTTATTTTAGTATTTTCTGGATAACGTTTAGCTATGGCTATCCATGGATCTTCTCCAAATTGTTTCATGCCTAAAGATACTCTTATACGATCGCGATCAAATTTTAATACCTTAACATTGATTTCATCACCAATATTTACAATATCACTTGGATGTTTAACTCGCTTCCAAGCCATGTCTGTAATATGTAGTAAACCATCAACACCACCAAGATCAACAAATGCACCATAGTCAGTTAAATTTTTCACTATACCTTTAACTTTCATACCTTCTTGTAGTGTTTCTAATAAGTTATTACGTTCTGCGCTATTTTCAGATTCAATAACTGCACGACGGGAAACAACAATGTTATTACGTTTTTGATCTAATTTTATAACTTTAAATTCAAGTTCTTTATTTTCTAAATGTGTCGTATCACGAACAGGACGAATATCAACTAATGAACCAGGTAAAAAGGCCCGAATGCCTTTTAATTCTACTGTGAAACCGCCTTTTACTTTACCATTAATAATACCTACTACAGTCTCAACATTTTCATAAGCTTTCTCTAATATTAACCATTCTTCATTACGTTTAGCTTTTTCACGAGATAAAATTGTTTCACCAAAACCATCTTCTATAGAATCTAAAGCAACATCGATTTCATCACCAACTTGAATATCAAGTGCACCGTCTATATTTTTAAATTGTTCTATTGGAATTGCAGATTCTGATTTTAAACCAGCATCAACTAAAACTATATCTTTATCGATCGCAATAATAACACCACGAACTATAGATCCTGGACGAGTTTTTATGTTTTGTAAAGATTCTTCAAAAAGTTGAGCAAAGGATTCTGTCATAGTAAGATCTTCAAATTTTTAAATTTTAACTTCCATTTGATATTTTCTAAAATGAGGTTATTGTATACTTCTATGCTAATTATGCTAAATATTATTTTATATATAAATTATTTAAAATCAAAAAATAATTTAATTAATATAATGAAATTATATTATATTTTTTTATTTATATAAGCAAGCACTTGTTCAATAACTTTTTCAAAAGATAAAGACGTTGAATCTAAGATAAAAGCATTTTTTGCAGGAATAAGTGGTGCAAATAATCTATTACGATCACAATCATCTCGCTTTTTAATATCATCGATAATAGTTGATAGTTTAACATTAAAACCATTTTTATGCAACTGTTTCATGCGTCTAAGTGCTCTTTCTTTTAGAGAAGCATGTAGAAAAATTTTTGCTATTGCATCAGGAAAAACTATTGTTCCCATATCACGACCATCAGCAATTAATCCAGGTTTTATACGAAATAATCTTTGTTTAATTAGTAATGCTTTTCTTACTTTAGGATACTTTGCTATAAGAGATGCTATATTACCTATAACTTCACTAAGAATATCATTACTTATGTCATTACCTTCAAGCATTACAATTAATTTATTTTTTATCAAATTAAATCTAATATTAAGACTATCAGCTAATAAAACTAGTTTTTTTTCAGATTTAATATCAATATTATATTGCAATACTGCTAATGCTATAACACGGTAAATAGCACCAGAATTAAGCAACTGCCAACTAAATTTATTTGCTAATGCTAGACATAATGTGCCTTTTCCTGACCCACTTGGACCATCCACTGTAATAACTGGAGGTAATTTGTTCATAATAATATTTTTGTAATCAAATAAAACAATTTTTATTTAATATTTTATTATAGTGATTAAAATATCTAATTTATTATTTTGATAGTGATACTCAAAATAAATGTTATTAATTTAATATCGATAACTTATTTTTTCTAGTTGATTAAAGTAATCTGGAAAAGTTTTAGATATACAATTTGGATTTAAAATTATAACTGGGATATCAGATAATGCTATCAGTGAAAAGCACATAGCTATACGATGATCATTATAAGTTTCTATTGTAGAATATTTGAATAATTTAGGTGGTAAAATACGAATGTAATCAATCCCAAATTTTACATTTGCACCAATTTTTATTAATTCTTTACTCATTGCTGTTAATCGATTAGTTTCTTTTACACGCCAGTTATAAATATTTCGAATAATAGTTTCCCCTTTTGCAAATAAAGCGACGATAGCGATAGTCATTGCGGCATCAGGAATTTTATTCATATCCATATCAATACTAAGTAAATTATCCCTTTGGCATTCGATAAAATTTTTTCCAAAATTTATTTTTGCTCCCATTTTTTTTAAAACTATCGCAAATTTAGTGTCACCTTGTAAACTATTTTTATTGATACCTTTTACTTTTACTGTCCCACCTTTGATTGCAGCTGCCGCTAAAAAATAAGAAGCAGAAGAAGCATCACCTTCAATTGAAATTTTTCCTGGTGAAATATATTGCTGGTTACCTTTAATATAAAATTTATTATATTGCTGATTTTTTATTTTAACACCAAAATTATGTATTAATGTAAGAGTCATGTCAATATAAGGTTTGGAAATAAGACCACCATATATTTGAATAATTGTGTCATTATATGCTAATGGAGCAGCAATTAAAAGTGCAGTTAGATATTGACTAGATATCCTTCCATCTAATATGATATTACCACCTATAAATCCACCTTTTATTCTTATAGGAGGATAACCATCTTGTTTAAGATAATCAATATTTGCTCCACCTTGTCGCAGAGCATCAACTAGATGTTTAATAGGTCGTTTTTTCATTTGAGAATTACCTGTTAAGATAATATCACTATCCATTAAGGATAATAATGCACTTAATGGACGCATAACAGTACCTGCATTACCAATAAAAAGTTTTAAGTTTTTCTTGTGATTAAAATAACAAGGGTCACCTTTTACAATACATTTTGTAGAATGATTAGATAATTGATATTTTATATCAAATAATTTTAGCACATTTAACATATGATAAATATCATCACTAACAAGCAGATTAGTTAATACGCTTTGTTGTTGAGATAATGCAGCTAATAATAGTACCCTATTAGAAATGCTTTTAGATCCAGGAAGAGTAATAACACCGTTAATATAAGAAATTGGTTGAATAGTTAAGGATTGCATGAGAAGTAAAGACTCTATTAATATTATATTAAATAAATTGTTTAAATAATGTTTTTAGGAAACTTAAGTTATTAATTATTTCTTATTCAAGAGATAATATGTTCAAATATTCATTATTTATTTTGATATTCAAAATCCTTCATAAAATTAATTAATTTTTTTACACCATCTATAGGCATAGCATTATAAATTGAAGCACGTAATCCTCCGGTGCTATGATGTCCTTTTAAAAAAAGTAACCCTTTTTGCTCTGCAGATTTGATAAAAATTTTATCTAAATTTGATTTTTTTATTTTAAATGGTATATTTATACTAGAGCGATTTATTGGATTTATTTTATTGATGTATAAACTACTATTATCAATAGTATCATATAATAACTTTGATTTTTCTTGATTTCTTTTTTTCATTTCTAGTAATCCACCTTGTTTTTTTAACCATTTAAATACCATGCCAGATAGATACCATGCAAATGTTGATGGGGTATTATACATTGAATGATTTTTATCTAAAATATTATAATTAAGAATAGAAGGAATTATTTTTCTGTTTGCTTTTTCGCAATATAATAAATCATTACGAATGATAACTAATGTAATACCTGAAGGTCCAATATTTTTTTGTGTTCCAGCATAAATAACGCCAAAACGATTTACATCTAATGGTGCTGATAAAATAGCAGATGAGTAATCTGCAAGTACAATTTTATTATTTGAAAAATTAGGTAACGAATTAATAGCAATACCATCAATTGTTTCATTTGGGCAATAATGTATGTATTTTGAATTATTTGTTAATGACCATTGATTTATTGGTTGTACACTTAAATGTTCTGATTTTTCTATTAAAATGTTAATTTTGTTAACAATACAATATTTTAATGCTTCATGAGCAGCAGATTTAGACCAATATCCACTTATAACGTAGTCAACCGTTTCATTAGGATTAAATAAGTTTAATGGTAATGCGGCAAATTGACCTCTTGCCCCACCATGGCAAAAAAGAATTTTATAATTATCTGGTATTTTGAGAAGTTCACGTAGATTTTCTTCAGCTTGTTTAACTACTTCTATAAATGCTTCACTACGATGACTTATTTCCATGATAGAAACACCCATACCATTCCAATCACAAAATTCTTTTTTAGCTTTTATTAATACTTCTTTAGGTAACATAGCCGGACCAGCGCTAAAATTATATATTTGATTCATAATTCATCCTTATTTTTATTTAAATTGAAATTGTTACTAATTATTTTTTCACTATTTAAATTTTTAATTAAGTTAAATTATTACTTAATTAATATTATAATTAACTTTATAATTATTTAAATATTAATTTAAATTATTAATAATTATGACATATTAATAATATAACGATATCAATCATATTTAATTATGAAAATTTATTTTTTATTAGATAGTTTAGTAATTATTAAATTCCTATATAAGATTTATTATTTATCTAAAAATATTATTTAATATTAATATAATTTAAATAATCTAACTTAATACGAATAAGATTTTTTGAAATTAAGTATTAATATATTTTTTATACTTTATATAAAGTATAAAAAATATTAATATAAAATTTATAATGCTAAAATCAATAATTTTTATTTATTATTAGTTATTTAAATATTATTTATATAGTTTATTAATAAACTTCATAAAATTATTTTGTATTAGGTAAAAATGAATATTTTTTGTTTATTAAAAATTACTTATATACTTATATATAACAAATAAAATAATTTAATAGTTATACTTTTATTTATTTATTGTTATAAATTTTAATATTATATTTGAATATAATAATAGTTAATTATAGAATATAAAATATTAAATTATTAAAAATATTATATATTTCTTATATAAGCATCACAAAAAATTTAATTTATTAAAACATTTTAATAAGGTATATAATTATATTTATAATATATCATAATATCTATTTATATGTTTATTTCTTCGTTAGTTATCTAATAAATATTCAAATATAAAATCATACTATAATAAAAGTTATGATAAATATATAATTATTTTTATAAAAAATTATTTATCAATTTAATTAATATATTTATTATATAAAGTATAATTTATTTATTCGATAATTAATTTACTTTATTATTCAGTTTAATAAATAGTTTATTTGCAATATTTTTATCTAAATTACAAATATATATGAGATGAATATGTATAAAATAGATGAATTAAGAACTCGACATATTGATAAATTAATTACACCTCAAGATTTAGTTGATGAGTTCCCATTATCTAATAAAATCGTAGAAAATGTAGTAATGTCTAGAAAAGCAATTGAATTAATTTTGATAGGTCAAGATCAACGATTATTAGTAGTAATTGGCCCCTGTTCAGTACATGATACTAAAGCAGCATTTGAATATGCTCAATTATTATCTAAATTAAGAGTGGAATATAAAGATTATCTTGAAATCGTGATGCGTACTCATTTTGAAAAACCACGTACAGTAATTGGATGGAAGGGATTAATTTTAGATCCTGATTTAAATAACTCTTATAAAGTTAATAAAGGATTACGTTTAGCTCGTGAGTTATTAATGAATATTAATCAACTCCAATTACCAACAGCAACTGAGTTTTTAGATATGATAACTGGACGTTATGTAGCAGATCTTATTAGTTGGGGGGCTATTGGAGCTAGAACAACAGAAAGTCAAATTCATAGACAAATGGCATCAGCACTATCATGCCCAATTGGTTTTAAAAATAGTACTGACGGAAATATTAATATTGCTATTAATGCTATCCTTGCTGCACGCACAAGTCATGTATTTTTATCACCAGATAAAAATGGTCAAATGACTATTTATCAAACCCAAGGTAATCCTTATGGTCATATTATTATGCGAGGTGGAAAAAATCCTAATTATAAAGCTAAGGATATAGCTATAGCTTGTTATCAATTGCGCCAATTAGAATTACCAGAACAATTAATGATTGATTGTAGTCATGGTAATTGTCAAAAAGATTATCATCGTCAAATTGATGTAGCTAAAAATATTGCTGGACAATTAGAGAGAGGATCTAAGGTAATTGCTGGGATTATGGCAGAAAGTTTTTTAGTTGAAGGTGCTCAGAAAGTAATTTCTGGCAAAGAGTTGACATATGGTCAATCTATTACTGATCCTTGTTTAGGCTGGCAAGATACTGAAAAATTACTAGCTATATTAGCCGAAGCAGTAAAGTATAGATTTTAAATCTATTGATGTTACTTTTAAAAAGTATAATAAAATTTATTTATAGTTTATTTTTTTATATTTTTGTAAAAAATTTTATTTAGTTATCATAATTTTCTAAAATGAATTTTTATATAGGAAATATAAATTTTATTATTATATTAATTATAATTCTTTTTACTGTATTTACTTTGTACATTTAATATTTAAGTGGTATTAAATAAAAAATAATTTTTTATTTTAAATTTTAAAAAAATTGTTAACGCAATATTTTTAAAAAAATATAATTATTTTGAAGCTAATTTTCTGAAAAGTTTTTTTTGCTAATTATTTTTATTTAAATTAAAAATAATTATATTAAATGATTAATACAAGATACTGTTAAATACTAATTAATTAAATATAATTTTTAGCAAAAATTTATTTAAATTTACCTGATAATTTACTTTATTAATTAAATATTTAAAAATTATAATTTTAACTAATTATATGCTATTCCCATTCTATTGTAGCTGGTGGTTTGCCTGTAATATCATAAACTACTCTAGAGATACCTTTTACTTCATTAATAATTCTATTTGATACTAAATTAAGAAAATCATATGGAAAATGTACCCAATTAGCAGTCATAAAGTCAATGGTTTCAACTGCTCTTAATGCTATTGTCCAATTATATTTGCGTTCATCTCCCATTATACCAACAGATTGTAATGGAAGAAAAACAGTAAAAGCTTGGCTTACTTTATAATAAAAATTGTTTTTATGTAATTCTTCAATAAAAATTGAATCAGCTTGCCTTAATAGATCACAATATGATTTTTTTACTTCACCTAATATACGAACTCCTAATCCAGGACCAGGAAATGGATGACGATATAATATATCGTAAGGAAGACCTAATTTTGTACCTATTATCCGTACTTCATCTTTAAATAATTTTTTTAATGGTTCTATTAATTTTAATTTCATTTTTTTTGGTAACCCACCAACGTTGTGGTGGGATTTAATAATATCTTTTTTACCTTTCAGAGAAATAGAAGATTCGATAATATCTGGATAAATAGTCCCTTGTGCTAACCATTTTACTGTAGTATACTTTTTTGCTTCTTCATTAAGAATTTCAATAAAAATGCGACCTATTTTTTTACGTTTTAATTCTGGTTCAATAATTCCTACTAATCCATTAAAAAATCGTTCTTCTGCAGATACATTAATAATGTTTAAATTAAATTTATTTGATAATATATCAATAATTTGTTGTGCTTCATTTAGGTGTAATAAACCATTATCAATAAATATACATATCAATTGATTACCCACAGCACGATTAAGCAGTAATGCAGTTACTGATGAATCTATACCTCCAGATAATGCTAAAATAACAAGATCATTTCTAATTTTTTCTTGTAATTCTTGTATTGTATTTTCAATAATTATTTCAGGTGTCCAATATGTTTTACAATGACAAATATTTAATATAAACCGTTGCAAAATAGCTTTACCTTGATAAGTATGAGTTACTTCAGGATGGAATTGAATTCCATAAAAATGTTTTTTTTCATTAGCAATGATAGCAATAGGACAGTTATCAGTACTAGCTATAACCTTAAAATCTTTAGGAAGAGTAGTTACTTTATCTTCATGACTCATCCATACATTAAGTAATGGTTCACCATTTATACTAATATCATCATATATATTGTTAAATAGATTGCAAAAACTTTTAATATATACTTTGGCATAACCAAATTCTCGTTTATTAGTTGTTTCAACTTGTCCCCCTAATTGAATAGACATAGTTTGCATACCATAACAAATGCCTAATACAGGAACACCTATTTTAAAAACATATTCAGGAGCACGTGGGCTATTTTTTTTAGTAGTACTATTAGGTCCTCCAGAAAGAATAATGCCATTTGGATTAAATTCATGTATTTTAATTTCTGAAATATTCCATACAAAAAGTTCACAATAAACACCTATTTCTCGAATACGACGTGCAATTAATTGACTATATTGTGAACCAAAATCAAGAATTAATATTTTATATTGCTGAATATGAGATGTCATCTAAATAAAATTCCAAAAATAAAATCTATTATTTAATTAATTTGTAAAATTACGTTAATAAAATATAAAATAATTAACTTAAGCGATAATTAGGTGATTCTTTAGTAATTGTAACATCATGTACGTGACTTTCTTGTATACCAGCATAACTAATACGTACAAATTCTGTCTTTTTTCTTAATTCTTCAATAGTACTACAACCTGTTAGTCCCATACAAGAACGTAGACCTCCCATTTGCTGATGTATAATATGTTTTAATAATCCTTTATAAGCAATACGTCCCTCTATTCCTTCAGGCACTAATTTATCAGTTGTATTTTCTACTTGAAAATAACGTTCAGAAGAACCTTTCGACATGGCACCTAATGATCCCATCCCTCTATATGATTTATAAGAACGACCTTTAAATAAAATTATGTCTCCAGGTGATTCTTCAGTACCAGCAAGCATTGAACCAACCATAACACATGAAGCACCTGCTGCTATTGCTTTAGCAATATCACCTGAAAATCTAATCCCACCATCAGCTATTACAGGGATATTCATGTCATTTAATGCTTCAACTGCATCAGAAATAGCAGTAATTTGAGGTACACCAACCCCTGTTATAATACGTGTTGTACAAATAGAACCTGGCCCAATGCCTACCTTTACCGCATTAACACCAGCTTCTACTAATGCTTTTGCACCCTCACCGGTTGCTATATTACCTCCAATAATTGGTAATTTGGGATATTTTTTCCTAATATCTCTAATATACTGTAAAACATTGTTAGAATGCCCATGAGAAGAATCAATTAGCAAAACATCAATACCGGCTGCGACTAATGCTTCTATACGTTGTTCATTATTTTTACCAATACCTACAGCTGCACCAACTCTTAAACGACCTTGTTTATCTTTACATGCATTAGGTTTTCTTTCAGCTTTTTGAAAGTCTTTTACTGTAATCATTCCAAATAAATTAAAATTATCATCAACAACTAATGCTTTTTCTATGCGTCTTTCATGTAATTTTTGTAAAACTACTTCACGTGATTCATTCTCTTTAACCGTGAGTAAATTTTGTTTAGTTGTCATAACTGCTGTTACTGGTTGATCTAAGTCTGTTACAAAACGAATATCTCGACCAGTAATAATGCCAATCAATTCTTTTTTATTAACTACAGGATATCCAGCAAATCCATTTTGCTTAACCAATTTATAGACTTCTCTGATTGTTGTTTTTGGAGTTACTGTTACAGGATCTATAACAATACCACTTTCATGTTTTTTTACTCTCCGCACTTCTTCTGCTTGATGTTTGATAGACATATTTTTATGAATAAAACCCATACCACCTTCTTGGGCTAATGCAATTGCTAAATTTGATTCAGTGACAGTATCCATTGCAGCAGAAATAATAGGGATAGTTAAACGAATAGAATCAGTTAATTGTGTAGATAAATTAGCTGTATTTGGTAATACATTTGAATGTGCTGGAACTAATAACACATCGTCGAATGTCAGTGCTTCTTTCTTTATACGTAACATTAGCATATCTCTTCTGAAGAGATTTAGAAAAGGATAAAATCTTATCATAAGATTATATATTATGGATTTTATTGATTCCAGTGTTTTTGTTAATAACAAGTGAATAATTTTATTTTAAAACTTAGATATATTGATATTGATTTCATTTTTTATATATATGCTATTTTTGTATTTTAATTTTATATAATTTTTTTAAATATTAGTTTTTTTAAAAGTATTTAAACATCATTATTTTAAATATCTTGTAATACTATTGCATATTATAAAAATATATTAAATATATGTAATATTTGTATTTTTTACATAATCTATTGTTAAAATCAAGTTAATGAGTTATAAATAAGTCCATAAAAATATTAGAATTTTAAAAAATATAAAAATATGATTTTTATCATAGAACATTAAAATTTGTCATATTTTTTTAATTTACTTTATTAATTATTAGTTTATTTTATTAGTTAATTTAAATATATATAATTCTAAAAAATAGTTTAATAACTTCTTAAGTTATATATATTTTGATTTATATTATATATAAGCTATAAAAATAATAATATATACGTAGAAAAGAATTAAAATTTATGATCATATAATTTAAAAAGTATTATTTTAAATATTAAACTAATAATATTGAATTTTATAAAATGCTATTTATAATAAATTAAATAAAAAATTCTGTCGTTCCTATTATTGTTATACTTTTAACATAAAAAGCAATAATATATTACAAGATTTGTATAGTTAAAAACTAATACGTTATGTCATCATTAATTGATTATATACTATACAGTATATAAAACTGTAATTCTACTAGACAAGCATATAAATAACTGGATAGCAATAAAATTATTTACTATTCATATGATTATAAAGTTAATGGAATACATATTAAATTGATTAAATTTTTTCATATTCACAATGAGAATTATTAATTAATAAACGTAGAATTACATGAAAAAATTTGTCTGAAGAACAAAAGAATATTACAAATATAAATAGTGATAAAAATTTAATATTAAATTATCCAACAATTATAAAACATCCGTTATTAGTTGTTAAAAATAAATATTTACTCAGATTTTTAATACTAGATTATAACAAGATTGAAGAAAATTTATACTATTAGAAGCTAATTATGATTTGTCCTGTTATTAAGTTAGCACAAGAACTTATCCAACAACCATCTATTAGCCCAAATGATCATGGTTGTCAAATTATTTTAATGAATCGATTAAAAAAAATAGGTTTTTTAATTGAAGTTATGTCATTTGGGGATACCACTAATTTATGGGCTTATCATGGAAAATATGGTGATATGGTAGCTTTTGCTGGACATACTGATGTTGTTCCTGCAGGTAAAATTCAGGATTGGCGTTATCCTCCTTTTACTCCAACTGTGGATAAAGGTATGTTATATGGCCGAGGAGCTGCTGACATGAAAGGTTCTCTAGCTGCAATGATTATTGCAACTGAGAAATTTATTATTGATAATCCTAATCATGCTGGTAGATTAGGTTTTCTGATCACTTCTGATGAAGAAAGTGAAGCAATTAATGGAACAGCAAAAGTAATTGACAAATTAATATATCGTAAAGAAAAAATTAATTATTGTATTATAGGTGAACCATCTAGTCATATGAAATTAGGTGATAATATCAAAAATGGTCGTAGAGGTTCATTAACGGCTAAACTTGATATCAAGGGGACTCAAAGTCATATTGCTTATCCATGTTTAACTAATAATTTAATACATAACTCATTATCGTTGTTAAATGAATTAATTAAAAAAAAATGGGACACTGGTAATGATTTTTTCCCTCCAACAAGCATGCAAATTTTTAATATAAATACTAATAGTATTAGTAATAATACTATTCCTGGGGAATTGTCTGTTCAGTTTAATTTTCGGTTCAATAGTAATATTACAGAACAACAAATTCGTCATCAAGTTGAAAAGATACTAAGAAAATATAATTTTCATTATAAGATCAAATGGGTTTTATCTGGTAATCCGTTTATAACAAAAAGTGGTAAATTAATTGATATTGTACGTCAGGTTATAAAGCAGCATTGTGGTTATCAACCTCAGTTATCAACTTCTGGAGGAACATCTGATGGACGTTTTATTACTAAAATGGGAACAGAAATAGTTGAATTAGGTCTATCAAATCAAACTATTCATAAAGTTAACGAATGTGTTAGTATTATAGATCTACAAAATTTAAGTTTTATTTATCAGAATATTTTGCAAAAAATATTTGCAATAATTTAAAATTATTTTTTCAATGTTTAAAAAAATTTGTATATTAAATTCAATTAATATTCGTTAAATAACATTAGTTTATTAACATACTATTTTGTGTTTTATTATTTATTAATAATATTTTTAGTGCTATAGTGTGATCTAATAATTAGATAGTTAAAATTTTATAAATAAGATTATTTAATATCTTATTAAAAATGATTTATCCTGATATTTTTTTGTTAAAAATTTTATTTTTCAGTTTTTAATATATACTTTTAATATAAATTTAAATATCATTAAATCCTGATAGGTAGTATTACTAATTTTTTAATTTTGCTATTAAAATGCATTTTGCTAAATTATTTTTAAAATTATAAATTTAACTTATTGTATTATTATGTAATTTATTTATTGAATAAATTAGTTTATTTAACATTAACATATTATAACGTTGAATTTCTGTAGGACTGGAAATATTTTTTGATTTTTGTTTTATGCCTTCATTACTTATTGTAATTATTATTTGATTATTTTTCAATTTAAATTGGATCTTTTGTTTAGTTTGTACTGGAATATCTTCATCTTTTCTTTCCCAAGAAATCCAATCTGTAATTAAGAAGAAATGGGAATCATTTTTTTTAATAATTTTTGTTATTTTTTGTTTTAATATTTTTATAATTTGTTCCCAAATATATTTATTTTCAGTTGATTGTTTTAAAAATAAACTACAAGTAGTTAAAGTATTTTTGATATAAGTGTTGTTAAGTAACAAAATAGGTTGAATAGGAGGTCTAATATCTAAATCTTTACCTACCGCATTATTTTGGTTACCTTGTGGAGGAATATAATATTCATCTTCTTCTAAAGGTAATGATATTCCATATGGAATAATTAAACGTTTTAATGGTGTATATTTTAAATATGTGTCATCCCCATTAATTTGACGTTTATGTTTTTGATTACTTGTACATGACATTAAAAGTATTATAAATAATAATACTATTATTTTTATTTTTAATTTATATAGTGATATTTTATGTGGAAATATTTCCATCATATTTACATTTCTCTAAATCTTATAAATTAGCTATTTTTAGTGCTTTTTTTACTGCTATTTGACCAACTAATGTTAATGATGTCATAGGTAATCGTAATGTATACGATTTAATTAATCCTAATTGATAACAGGCCCATTTGATTGGAATCGGATTAGTTTCAATAAATAATTGATTATGTAATTCACTTAATCTATAATTTAATTTATATGCTTCAGCGTATTTTTTTTTCAATGCTAGTTTACATATTTTAGTCATTAATTTTGCAGCAATATTAGCTGTCACAGAAATTACTCCTTGACCACCTAATTGAATAAATTCTAATGCTGTAGCATCATCACCACTTAGCAAAATAAAATTTTCATTATTTATTAATCTACGCATACGATTAACGCGAGCTAAATCGCCACTAGCATCTTTAATGGCTATTATATTACTTAATTTTGCTAATCTTGCAACTGTTTCAGGTAATAAATCACACCCAGTACGTGATGGAATATTGTATAAAATTTGAGGCAGATTTGTTTTTTCAGCAATAGCTTTAAAATGTTGATATAATCCTTCCTGTGAAGGTTTATTATAATAAGGAGTAACTGTTAGACAAGCAAAAATACCTGTCTTTTCTAAAGATTTAATTACTGAAATTGCTTTTTTTGTGTTATTATGACTAATTCCAGCGATAATAGGAATTCTATTATGAGAATATTTTAATGTAGTAAATATTACATCTAAGTATTCATTATAATCAAGTGTCGCTGATTCTCCAGTAGTACCAACTGATACAATAGCGGTAGTACCGTTATTAACGTGATAATCAATTAATTTTTTTAGGCTAGTTTTATCTATCCTTCCTTGTGTATCCATTGGGGTAATAAGCGCCGCAATACTACCTCGCAAAATTCTTTTATAAAGATTATTAAACATAATATATCCTTATTTAATTATTTTATATTTATGATTTATATTTTATGTTTTGATATCTATCAAAATAAATATTTTTTATAAATATATTTAATTTTATTACTATGAAATAAAAAAATATGTTACTACTTAAATTTTTAATATATTATTTTTGTTTATATAATTTATTTAAATTTAAAAAATAAAATAGATTTGTAATTTTATGTAAAAATTATATAAAAACAATATAATACAAATAAATGCATGTCTATTTTAAATAATATTTATATAAGATTATAGTGATAATAGTGAAATTAAACTAGTACGAGATGTAGATTATAATATATAATATAGAATATAATAATAAGGCATAAAAATTGATAAATAGTGTGACTTATTGATTATTTAAAATAAATATGGCAGTAAAAATAATAAAATATAATTTACTGCAAAATAACTTATTAAAAAATATAATATTTTTGTGGTAAGTATTTAATACATTAAGGTATATCTGTATATAAATTTATTCAAAAGGATATTTTTAATGATTAGATTAAAAATAGGTGATAAAGCACCATTTTTTAGCTTGCCTAATCAGGAAGGTAAAATAATTCAATTATCTAATTATTTTAATAAAAGAGTTTTAATTTATTTTTATCCTAAAGCAATGACACCAGGATGTACCATCCAAGCTTGTAAATTAAGAGACGATATATATAAATTTCAACAAATGAATGTTGAAATTGTTGGTATAAGTACTGATAAATTTGAAAAATTATTGCTTTTTGCTAAAAAAGAAATGCTAAATTTTACTTTATTATCTGATCATAAGCATGATGTTGTAAAAAAATTTGGTGTATGGGGTATAAAAAAATTAATGGGAAAAACTGTTTATAGTGTACATCGTATTAGTTTCTTAATAAATACTAAAGGTGAAATTGAATATATATTTGATAAATTTAAAACATCTAATCATCACCAAATTGTATTAAATTATTTAAATCTTCATTCGTGAGGATCGAAAGGATATATTATAGAATAATGAATAAATTTTATTACTACTAAATTTATCTATTTATTATATTATCTTTATCTATCAGGATCTTTCAGGGCATACATCTAAAATAGCTTTAATTAAAGTTGCTAATGGAATAGCAAAAAATACTCCCCAAAATCCCCAAAGACCACCAAATACTACTATAGATAAAATAATAATAAGTGGATGTAAATTAACTATTTCAGAAAAAATAATTGGAACTAATAGATTGCCATCTAATCCTTGAATAATTAGATAAGTGATGAGTAAAGTACAAAATTCAGATCCAACCCCCCATTGGAATAATGCAACTAATACTACTGGTATAGTGACAACAATTGCCCCAATATATGGTATCAATACTGAAATACTAATAATTACTGATAAAAATAATGAATACCGTAATTCTAAAATAATAAATGATATATAAGAAAATAAACCAACAATGATCATTTCTATTACTTTACCACGTATGTAATTAGTAATTTGTTTATTCATTTTTTGCCAAACTTGTCCTACTAATAATCTATCTTTAGGTAAAATACGTTGTAGTCCATTTATTATGTTTGTTTTATCTTTTAATAAAAAAAATATTATAAAAGGTACTAAAACTAAATATATTGCTATCGTGATAATACCAATAAGTGAAGCGACAGAATATTTAACTACAGATTCACCTAATGTGGATAAGCGGTTTCTTAAATTATTCAGAATCATATCTATGATACCAACATCAACTAAATCAGGATATCTTTCAGGTAACGCTTTAGCATATTTATTAAAGCTATTTACCATTGAAGGTAAATCTAATAATAAATTCATTCCTTGTTGCCAGATGATTGGTACAATAATTAAAAAAAACATAGCACTAATACTTATAAAAAATATAAATACAATAGACACAGAAGTTAATCTTGATAAACCTAAAGCACTTAATTGTTGTGTAGGTCCCTCTAGTAAATAAGCTAATACAATAGACACTAATAATGGAGCTAAAATATCATGAAAAAATAATATTATGCAAAAACCCATTACTATACTGATAAATAATGCAACTATTTGCGGGTCTGAAAATCTTTTTTTATACCATGTTAAAAACATATCGAACATATATATTCACTCCAGAATGAGGCGAAAATCTATCAAATTAAAATAATTGATATCAAAATTATGCGTTTTTGATATATTATCATTTAGTAAATAGTATTTATTATAAAAATATTATTTTAAAATTTAATTATTTATAAATTATATGCTAGTTTATAGTATTTGTTAATAATGATAAACTAATTATAAATTTTATATAAATTTCATAAATTTTAATTATATTTTTGTATAATTTTATTGACTATAAGATATTATTTTTAAATAAGTTAGTTTAATGAAATTAAATATTTTATCATTATTTATGATATCTAAATTATTTAAATATTAAAAATAATAAAATGAGCAATTTAATTGTTAAAAATTTAATTTTAAAAGATAATTTTTAATTAAAGTTTCAAAATATTTTTATAAATGAGATAGTTAGTTTTCAATGTGCAACAATAGAGTCATGATCTAATTTATCTAATATAGCGAGTAATATGCTAGTTTTTCTATTTAAACGATTTAATACAAATATAATAACTTCCTTTAGATAATTTAAAACCGCGTAACTGGGCACGTATTTGTAGTGCTTTTATTTTATCTTTATCACTAAGTGGATAAAGAGTTTATATATCTGCCCCAGTAAGCCTAGAAGCTAAATCAGGTAATGATATATTAATTAATTTTGGTGATGCTTTATTACCTGTAATTAATAAACAGGAATTACCATATTCTATTATGGATTATATAAATTAAAGATTGCCATTTCCCACTTACTGTTATTAACAATGCGATGAATATTATCAATACAAACTAGCATTAAGTGTTCCACACCATCTAAAACATTAGGTATGAAATGACTATATTTATTTAAAGGTAATATAATAAGTAACTGCCTTATTTTTTTTGATAATTTATTACATGCAGCATGTAATAAATGGCCTTTACTACTAACTTCTTGATGTGACTAGAAATAAATATAGCTATAAACTTTGTTGATTAATTGCAGATTTAATAATAATAAAAAGCTATTTTTACAGTAATAAAACTATTAAATGTTTTATAATCAGGAGCGAATAGTAATATAAGTTGAGATATTATTATATTCAGAATCACCTCTATTTTAATAAAAAATAATACATATAATTTAATATAAAAGTTTTAATTTTACTAATTTAAATATATTTTTTATAATTTATATAACTAATATTTTATTAGTTTACTAATGTTAAAAACATAATAATTTTTAATTAAATTATTATAATTATATCTTATATAAGATATAATTATTATTTTATCATATATAGTATTTTTATTTTTAATAAAATATTTTGAAATAGCGTTTATAATATAACAATTAATTATCAATTAAATATGGATTTTTGTAAATTTTATATAAATGATTAAAATAATAACCTATTTTAATTATAAAAATTGTAAGACACTCATCAATTAAAATAAAAATTACTATAAGTTTAACCATTATAGATTTAACCGTTATATAACACATAACAATAACCGTTTATATCATACTTACCTATAAAATAATAAAAGTTAACTATTATAATTCTCTATTTTAGAAACAACTTCTATGGTATGATGAAATCATTTAAAAATATGTAATTAGATAATTTAATTTTATGTATAAATAAAAATATTCTTTCAAAAAAAATTAAAAAAAATTTATTAATTTTTTGATAGTTATTTTTACTGAATTATAAAATTCTTTAGTATCTTTAATTAATTATTTTAAATTATTATTTAACTTTATATACTGAATATATTACTTAATTTTTGCTTTTAAAAAAATTAATATTAATACTGTTTTTTATAAAAATAGTTTAATATTTATATAGGATGATTTACTTAAAAATTATTTTAAGTAGCTATTTTTTGTTTTAGTAAAATTTAATTATAAAATCGATTTATAATATTTTAATTATATTATAAAATAATTAAGATTTTTATTTCTATAATCATAAATTCTTGTATTTTAAATTTATTAAAATTATTAAAAATATTTAATATATGTATATTTATTTAAAAATTTAAAAAAATAATTAGAAATCTAAAGGAGTTGATAATTAATTAATAGTTTATTATTAATAATAAATTAGAATACAGTTATCAAATAATTAGTTTTGTATTAAAAATAATAGTTATTGCTAGATAAAATAGTTATAGTTATTTATATATTTTTATATAATAAGTAATTCTTATCTTTCTAATTAAGGTTATCTAATGTCTACTGATAAATCTAATGAGTCAATTACATTACGACCATTAGAACGTGAAGATCTACCATTCATTCATCAATTAGATAATAACGCTAGCGTAATGCGTTATTGGTTTGAGGAACCTTATGAAGCCTTTGTTGAATTAAGCGATTTATATGATAAACATATTCATGATCAACTAGAACGTAGATTTATTATTGAACATAAAGGAACTAAAATTGGATTAATTGAATTAGTAGAAATAAATTATATTCATAGAAGAGCTGAAATTGGTATTATTATTGATCCTGCATTTCAAGGTAAGGGATATGCTGCTAAAGCTACCAACTTAGCAATGGATTACGCATTTTCAGTATTAAATTTATATAAAGTTTACTTGATTGTGGATAAAGAAAATACAAAGGCTATGCATATTTACAAAAAATTAGGTTTTCGTATTGAAGGTGATTTAATTGATGAATTTTTTATCAATGGAAAATATCGTACAGTTATTAGAATGAGCATCTTTCAACATCAATATAGTGAAATAAAGAAATCTTTGTTTATAAAAAATAATAAAATAAATGAAAGTCATTATTAATTAAAAATTAAGTAAGTTATAGCAGTATATTACTACTGTTTATGGAGTAAGGATGTATCAAGATCTTATTTATACTGAAAAAGAGATTAGTTGGCTTTCATTTAATGAACGAGTGTTACAAGAAGCAGCAGATAAAAGAAATCCATTAATTGAACGTATGCGGTTTTTGGGTATTTATTCAAATAATCTTGAGGAGTTTTATAAAATTCGATTTTCTGATGTAAAACGACGCATACTAATTAATGAAGAAAGAGGAACAGCATCTAATTCAAGAAAGTTGTTAAAAAAAATTGAAAGTAAAGTTGCTCAAATGGATCGCGAATTTGATTTTTTATATAATGAATTATTATTTGAAATGGCTCGTAACCAAATTTTTTTAATTAATGAGCGACAAATTTCATCAAATCAACAAATTTGGTTACGACAATTTTTTCGTCAGCAACTCCGTCAGTATATTACTCCTATATTAATAACTCAAGAAATTGATTTAGTTGAATTTTTAAAAGATGATAACACTTATTTAGCTGTTGAGATTATTCAAAATAATAATATACAGTATGCTTTATTAGAAATCCCAGCTGGCAAACAACCTAGATTTATTCATTTACCACCCGATACTTCTAAAAAAAGAAAATCAATGATATTGCTAGATAATATTTTACGTTATTGTCTGGACGAAATTTTTAAATGTTTTTTTGACTACAAGGCATTAAATGCTTATGCCATGAAAATGACACGTGATGCGGAATATGATTTAACTACAGAAATGGAATCTAGTATGTTGGAATTAATGTCATCTAGTTTAAAACAACGTCTTAATGCTGAACCAGTTCGTTTTGTTTATCAGAGTAATATGCCTGATGAAATGGTAGAATTATTAAAAAAAAAACTTGGTTTATGTAATGATGATTCAGTTATTGCTGGTGGACGATATCATAATTTTAAGGATTTCATGAAATTTCCTAATAAAGGAAACAAAAACTTACTTAATAAGCCATTAATTAGGTTACGTCATCGCCGTTTTGATGACTTACGTAATGGATTTGATGTTATTAGAGAAAAGGATGTTCTGCTCTATTATCCTTATTACACTTTTGAACATACTATAGAATTATTACGCCAGGCCTCTTTTGATCCAAAAGTTTTAACAATAAAAATAAATATTTATCGTGTAGCTAAGGATTCACGTATTATTGGATCTATGATCCATGCTGCTCATAATGGTAAAAAAGTTACTGTAGTAGTTGAATTACAAGCTAGATTTGATGAAGAGGCTAATATTCATTGGGCTAAGCATCTCACTGAAGCTGGAGTACATGTTATTTTTTCTGCCCCAGGACTTAAAATTCATGCGAAGCTTTTCATGATTTCTAGGCTTGAACAAAATAAAATTATTCGTTATGTCCATATTGGAACTGGAAATTTTAATGAAAAAACTGCTTTGCTTTATACTGATTATTCTTTATTGACAGCAAATCAGACAATTACCAATGAGGTAAGAAGAGTATTTAATTTTATTGAAAATCCTTATAGACCTGTAACTTTTGAAAATTTAATGGTTTCGCCACAAAATATGCGTGCAAAATTAACGCAACTAATAAATAGAGAAATTAATAACGCAAAAGCTGGTAATATTGCTTTTATATCATTAAAAATTAATAACTTAGATGATAAAGAATTAATTAATCATCTTTATAATGCTTCAAATATTGGCGTAAAAATTCGTATTTTAATTCGTGGTATGTGTTCTTTAGTTCCTGGTATAGTTAATTTTAGTGAAAATATTCAAGTTACTAGCATTATCGATCGGTTTCTTGAACATGATAGAGTATATGTATTTAGTAATAATGGTAACGAAGATGTTTTTATTTCATCAGCTGATTTAATGACCCGAAATATCGATTTTCGTATTGAAGTTGCAGTGAAATTAGTAGATCAACAATTAAAACAACGTGTCCTTGATATTCTTGAATTGCAATTTAATGATACTGTAAAAGCACGTTATATTGATAAGAATTTGACTAATCGTTATGTGCCACGTGGAAATAAACGTAAAATACAATCTCAACTTGCTATATACAATTATTTAAGATTATTAGAACATCCAGATATATTAAAGCTAAATAAATAATATTATAGATACAAGATTTAAATGCCTAAATAGAAGAATATTAATTTAATTTTCAATTGATTTCTTACAAAGAAATTATATTAATATATAATTACAGTGTAATTTAAACTGATTAACTATTAATGCAAAATTAATTCAATAAGCTTCAATTTAATTAATGTTGTGCATTTGATATTTAAAGGCATTAAACTTAATATAGTAGATAATCATTTGAATTAACTTATAATAGAATAAGTTAATCAATATTTTTAAAACAAGAAAATCATCAAATTATTTATGATAATTATTATAAAATTCTGATGAAACTAATTTAGTTAAACTTATATTACTGTACTTATATGTTGTCAAACTATGGGTTTTACATTTAAAGTATTACCATTAATTGAAATAATTTCTACTTTAGTGCCTATTATTAACTCCATTTCACAATAAGTACGCCAACTACTATCGTTTATTTTCACTCTGCTATAACCATTATTAGTTGGTTCAATCAGTATTACTCGTAATCCAATCATATTTTGATTTCGTTGATTTGGTAGTCCTTTTTGTGGTTTACAAATCTTGTTTAACCAATACCACCAAAAAAGCACGGAAATAATAGTTGAAATTAAAAAAATAAAAACTTGGATTTCTAAACTGAGTGGGATTAACCAGACAATAATTCCAACTATGATAGCTGCAATACCACTCCATAATAAGTAGCCGTTTGCAATTAACGTTTCAATTGCTAGCAATAAACAACTAACTGATATCCAAAATTCGTATGCTTCTTTTGTAATTTGTTTTATCATAGTTAATTTCCTAATAAGTATCGATTTTATTTCATTAAAACATGAATAACACTAATAATACTTATTATATTACTGGTCATTAATAAAATTATTTTTTATATATTAAAAATATAATTGATCTATACTATAATTTTCTTCTTATAAATACAAGAATTTATATTTCTATTGTTATTTATATAATAATTGAATAGTTTTTTATAATTTTATCAAATCATAACATAGAAAATTTATTAATTTTAAGTTTAGTAATATATAATTAATTATTATTGTTTATGATGGCATGGTTATTCCTTTTCGAATACTTATTAGTTATAATAAAATTATTTATTAATTATGTAGTTTTATTATATTTGATATTTATCATTTATTATAAATTAATTTTTTATTTATTGAATTAAAATGTGTTTGTTAAAATTGATTTATAGTTTTAATTATTTTAAATAATATTTTTTTAAGAAATTAAGTATCTCAAATCCAATTTTACAATTATAGTTATTTAAATTATTTTTATTTTAAATAAACAAATTTTTTGACACACTTTATTATAAGATTATTACGATAATTTTATATATCGTAATAATAATATTTAATACTATATAACTTAATAATTTGAAATTTACGCTAATTTCATGTCTTTATATTAAATTTTTAAAAAAATTATATATTGTTATATATATGACAATATGATTAGTAAATAAAAATAATATTTATGAATACATTATATATTTTAGATTATATTTTTAGAAAATTACAGTTTTTTATGCTATATCTTATTTTTATTTAATTAAAAACTATTTTTTATTTTGTTTTTGATGTCTTTAGGTATGTTACTTTTATTTATTGTTGGAATTTTTTGAAATTTATAAAAAATTAAAATTATATTAGTTTTATATTTTATTTTTATGTAATATTATAATTGATTAATGCTATAATTAAATATAAATAAATGTATCATATTAAAAAATTATTGATAATAATCAAAAATAAATATTTTATATTTACTATAAGATAGATACTGGTTATTCAAAATATTGTATTTATATGAATACATCTAAATATAATTATTATAAAAAAGTATTTTTTAATTAAAATTATTTTTATTTGAAAGTGTTAATTTAATAAATATTTTTAAATAATTTTAATTTAATAATATCAAAACTTACTGAAAGAATATTTAATATAAATTGTAAAGATCATAAAATTAAACTACATAAAACATTTTAATAAATAAATTTAATTTAAAACTTAAAATATGTTTATAGATAAAATGATGATACAAGTTTAAATTATTATTACTATTACTGCTAGTAATATCTATCTTGTTATTTTAATTAATATTTATATTATACGTAAATTATTTTAATCATATTAATCAAGATGTTTTATGAATTTATTCAAATCATTAGTATCTGTAAGTATTATAACTATATTTTCTAGAATATTAGGCTTTATTCGAGATACTTTTATTGCTCATTTTTTTGGTGCCAGTGTAGTAACTGATGCTTTTTTTATCTCCTTTAAATTACCAAATATTTTACGAAGAATTTTTGCAGAAGGAGCATTCTCTCAATCATTTATTCCTATTTTAGGGGAATACAAAAACAAAGAACATATTGATACAATACGCAATTTTATTTCTTATGTTGCTGGATTATTAATATTAATTTTATTTATTATTACAGTATTAGGAATTTTAGTTGCACCATGGATTATTTATATTATTGCACCTGGTTTTATTGATATTCCTGATAAATTTGATTTAACGGTACGTTTATTTAGAATTACTTTCCCTTATATTTTATTTATTTCCTTGGTGTCTTTTATTAGCTCTATTTTAAATACTTGGAATAAATTTTCTGTTCCTGCTTTTTCTCCTATTTTATTAAACATTAGTATGATTATGTCAATGTTATTTTTAGTGCCATATTGTGAATTTCCTATTTTAGCATTAAGTTGGGGAGTTTTTATAGGTGGAATTTTACAGTTATTATATCAAATTCCATTTTTAAAAGGAATGGGTTTATTAGTTTTACCTCGTATTTCTATGCAACATATAGGTGTATTAAGAGTAATAAAGTTAATGGGATCTGCTATTATAGGTGTTTCAATAAGTCAAATTTCTTTAATGATCAATACTGTGTTGGCATCATTTTTAGAATCTGGTTCTATTTCATGGATTTATTATGCTGACAGATTAATGGAAATACCATCTGGTATATTAGGATCAACAATTGGAACTATATTATTACCTTCTTTATCAAAAAGTTTTTCAACTGGTAATTACAGAGAATATCAGTGTTTAATAAATTGGGGATTGCGACTTTGTTTTTTATTAGCTCTTCCTTGCACTATTGTACTAGCTATTTTTGCCAAACCATTAATAATATCACTATTTCAGTATGGTAATTTTAGTTCGTATGATACCACAATGACTTTCCGCGCATTAATTGCATACTGTATTGGTCTAATGGGATTAATTATAGTAAGAATATTAGCAACTGTTTTTTATTCCAGAAAAGATATTAAAACTCCTATTAAAATAGCTTTTGTTAGTTTAATCTTAACGCAATTAATGAATATTATTTTTATTAAATTATTACAACATGTTGGATTGATTTTATCAATTAGTTTATCAGCATGTATAAATGCATTCATGCTATATTGGCAATTACTTCGTCAAGGTATATTTATTCCATCATTAAATTGGGGTAATTTTTTGTTAAAATTAAGCGCTTCATTAATGATTATGACTATTATATTAGTATTAATATTACAATATATCCCATTATGGGAAGAAGAAATTATGTTGATAAGAATATCTTGGTTATTAATTGTATTTTTTATAGGTATAATTAGTTATTTTATTGCATTATTTGTTTTTGGGTTTCGTTTACGCGATTTTTCACTAAGTGTTATGTAGTTTACAAGCGGTATAATTATCTTACAATCAGTATAATTATATTAATTTTGATTGTTAAATATGATTTTTCATTTAAAATAAAGAAGTATTATCAGTATTAGAAATGCGTCCGAGTGGATTCGAACCACTTACCATCACCATGTCACGGTGATACTCTAACCAACTGAGCTACGGACGCAATAATCCAATAATCATTGTTAAATTTTAATTGGTATTTTAAATACCAAAAATATCAAATTTATGGCTACAATATTAGTTTTTATAAAAATATATTTATTTAGTATAGTAAATATAAATTTACTCTATTAAATAATTTTTAAAATATAATCATAAAATTATTTATCATTGACATTTTAAAAATTTTAGTAATACAATTATTTTAGAAAAAAACTAAATTGAACTATAATTCCATATAAAGAGTAGTATAATAATACTATTATTTATAATATAGTCTAATATAAAATATAATTTATTAAAAGTAATATTTTATTAAAATATATAGTTGGTATTTAATATATTTGTACAGGTATCATTTAAGATGTTTACAGGCATCATTCAAGGAAAGGGAATACTAGTAGATGTTATCAATAGGATTAATTTAAACCGTTTTATTGTTAAATTTCCTAATGAAATGCTTCCTAATTTAAAGATAGGTGCTTCTGTTTCTAATAACGGATGTTGTTTAACAGTATCTGATATTAATCAGGAGTATATTACTTTTGATTTAATGAAAGAAACTTTAAAATTGACAAATTTAGAAAGTTTAAAAATAGGAGATATAATTAATTTAGAAAGATCAGTGAAATATAGTGATGAAATAGGTGGACATATAATGTCTGGACATATAATTACTACAGCTAAAATAATTAAAATTTTAAAATCTAAAAATAATCTTCAAATATGGTTTAATTTATGTAAAAAAAAATATGTAAAATATATTTTACATAAAGGGTTTATAGGTATTGATGGAATTAGTTTAACAGTAGGAAATGTAACTAATAATAGTTTTTGTGTTCATTTAATACCTGAAACAATTCTTCGTACTACTATAGCAGAAAAAAATCTTGGAGAAAAAGTTAATATTGAAATAGATTTTCATACTCAAGCAATAGTTGATACTATTGAACGCATAATAAACAAAAAATATAAAAGAATAATTTAAAGTAAAAATAATCTATATATAATATACTATATATAAATTTATTTTATCATAAAATAATTTAAAATTAATATATTAAAAAAATAAGCTAAGTAATATTCATAATTAAACTTACTTATCTTTTTATTATTTTATATTTTTATCTATTTTAAGATCAAAATATTATTATCAGTTGTGTTTCACACATTGATTAATATTAATTACATAATATATATCGATTAAAAATATTAATATAAAAAAATACTTTGAATATATATTTTAGGTATTGTATTTTTTATTATTAGTTGAATTAGTGAAAAAATTTAAAATTTTACTAAAAAACCATAATATTTTTATGATTTTAAAAAAAAGATAGAACAGTAGAGAACAGTAGTTAGATTTACTATAGTTAGTTATTAGTTATTATTCTAAATTAATAAATATACAACAAATAAATTTTTATAAAAGATAATATCATTAAGTACTAATAATTAACATATAGTCATAAATTTTTTGATAAAAATTTTCTATGAGTATGAATTGACATAATAATACCGAATCCAGACATTAATACAATTAATGCAGAACCTCCATAGCTTAATAATGGTAATGGAATACCAACTATAGGTAAAATACCACTAACCATTCCAATATTAATAAATATGTAAGTAAAAAAGATTAATATTAACCCACCAACCATAACTCTACCAAATGTATTTTGTGCATTAGCTGCAATTATAAACCCACGTATTATCAATAATAGATATAGTGTTAGTAAAATAATGACACCAATTAATCCAAATTCTTCAGATAGTACAGCAAAAATGAAATCAGTATGACGTTCTGGTAGAAATTCCAATTGTGACTGAGTACCATGTAACCATCCTTTTCCAAATAGGCCACCTGAACCTATAGCAATTTTGGATTGAATAATATGATAACCAGATCTTAATGGATCCATTTCTGGATTCAATAATATAGTAGTAATACGAATTCTTTGATAATCATGCATTAAAAAATACCATAGAATAGGAATAAAACAAGCGATACCTATAAATGAAATAGTAATTAATTTCCAATCCATGCCAGCTAAAAAAAGTATAAATAAACCAGATGCGATAATTAAAATAGAAGTACCTAGATCTGGTTGAGCTGCAACGAGTAATGCTGGTAAGAAAATTAGTATTAATGCTAGAAGAGTATTTTTTAATGTAGGAGGATATATATCTCGATTTACAAAACGTGCTACCATCAGTGGGACTGAAATTTTAGTTATCTCTGATGGTTGAAAACGAATAAATCCAATGTCTAACCATCTTTGTGCACCTTTACTAATTTGACCATATGCATCAACAAATAATAACAAGATTACAGAAAAAAAATAAAGATGAGGTGCCCAATTTTCATATATACGTGGAGAAATTTGCGCCATAATAATCATTAGAATAAATCCAATTAAAATCTGAATGCACTTGCGTTGCATCATATCTATATTTTGACCACTAGCACTCCACATGATTACAACACTGTATATTATCAAAGAGCAAATAATGAGTAACATTGTAATATCAAGATGCAACCATTTGGACAGCGATAATTTATTTAAATTATCATTCATGTATTATTAATCTTCTTTTAGTAATGTATTTGTATTTTTTACTTGTGATATATTTTTTTTATTAATTAATAAATAATCAAAAATACTTCTAACAAAATTACCAACAGTTATCCCAGTACCACCATTTTCTAGAATAATAGTAATAGAAATAGTTGGTTCATGATATGGTGCAAATCCAATCATTAATTTGTGATCACGTAGGTGTTTAGATACCTGACTTTCATTATATTTTTCATAATTAAATACCTGTGCTGTACCTGATTTGACAGCAGCTTTATATGGTGTATTGAGAAAATTTTTATATGCTGTTCCATTTGGTGCATTAGCTACCCCGTACATAGCTTCTTTAACTAATTTCCAAAATACTAAATTAATATTACCTATTTGTATATAATCTTTATGTTCATATGGTAGAATAGCTTTATCTAACTTTATTCCATAAAGTAGATGTGGAGTTTTAACAACACCATTATTAATTAACGTCATTAATACTTTAGCCATTTGAATTGGAGTCGTAGTCCAATAACCTTGTCCAATTCCTATAGGAATTGTATCTCCTTGGTACCAAGGTTTTTTGTAACGTTTTTGTTTCCATTCACGAGTTGGCATAAGACCTGAATTTTCTTCCCAGAGATCAATTCCAGTATATTGACCATATCCAAATTTATGCATCCAATATGATATACGATCTATACCCATATCATAAGCTATCTGGTAAAAAAACGTATCTGATGATTCAATAATAGCTCTAACAACATTTAATCTACCATGACCAATTTTTTTCCAATCTCTATAACGTTTTCCAGAATTTGGCAATTGCCACCAACCAGGATCAAAGAATATAGAATTAGTTGAGATAATGTTTTCAGTTAATGCAGCAATTGCTATAAATGGTTTAACAGTTGATGCAGGTGGATATACTCCTTGAGTAGTTCTGTTAATTAATGGTTTATTTGGATTATTTAATAATAATTGATACTCCTTATTAGATATACCATTAACGAATAGATTAGGTCCATATGTTGGTTTAGAGACTAAAGCTAAAATTTCCCCATTACGTGGATCGGTTACAATTGCCGCAGCTTTGCTGCTATTTAATAGTTTATCGATTTTAATTTGTAAATTGAGATCAATAGTAAGATAAATATCTTTTCCTGCTTGTGGAGTGTATTCATGTAGTTGACGTATAACTTTGCCATGACTATTCACCTCAACTTCTGCATATCCTATTGTACCATGTAAAATATTTTCATAATATCGTTCAATGCCTAATTTACCGATATTATGCATTGATTGATAATTTTTTAATAAATTATTTTTTTTTAATTTACTTATATCTTTATCATTGATTTTACCTACATAACCTATAACATGAGTCAGAATAGAGCCATAAGGGTAATAACGGCGTTGGTAACCTTTTACTTCAAGTCCAGGAAATTTATGCTGATTAACAGCAAAACGTGCTACTTGTACTTCATTTAATGAATTTTTTAATGGTATAGAAATAAATCTATGTGAACGTTTATGTTCTTTTTTGAAATCTTCTATATCTTTATCATTTAGATCTATAATATCACGTAATTGAGAAAATATTTTTTTTAGATTAATTGTTTTTTCAGGAATAATTTCCAATTTATAAAATGTTTTATTTAATGCTAGCGGAATTCCATTCCTATCATAAATTATACCTCTGCTTGGCAGCAGAGGGACTATTTTAATTCTATTATCATTTGATTTAGTTTGATAATTTTTATGTTGAATTACTTGTAAATTATAAAGATTGATAATTAAGATACTTATTAATATTAAAATAATAATAAAAGATATTAAGGAACGACGAATAAATAAAGTTGTTTCAGCGGTGTAATCGCGAAAAAATAATCTTTTCTTTTTTTCTTTTTTTTTCTTCGGATTCACACTGGTAACCTAGATAAATATCATATTTCTTATGTTTATAATGATTTTGTTATGTTTTCATTTATTTAAATTTTTCTATAAATTTAAAAAATAAAATTTTAATCTTTAATTGTATTAATCTTTTATTTTGTATAAAACATTATATAAAAATTAAAATTTTTACTTTTATATTTAAAATTAATATAACTTTTGTATTATGTATCTTAATTATTTATATCTATTTTTATAAAATGTTAAATATTTTATAAAAATAGATATAAATACAAAGTTAATAATTAATTTTAGTATAAAATATAATAATTTTAAATATTAAATTCAAATACAAAATTTTTGGATACAAGTTAAAACTACTATCTATTATATAAGAATGCTAAACTACATAATTATATTAATTATATTAAATATAATTTATATAAAAATTATTTGTTTTTAACAATATCATGTTATTAACATATTTTTGTGATTTTATTTGAAATCGATATAAAATATTGATAGCAATTAAATTCAGTTGATTAAATAATAAATAATTATAAATTTTGTATAATATGAAATATTGATATTTTTGGTTTCTTATTTTTTGATTTTATTATTATGTATATTGTACATAATATAATTTTTCCAAAAAACTGAATGATTTGAATCACATCATTGTGATAGTTTATTTCATTTTATATGTAAAATTATATTTAGTATTCATTTTTATACAGTTGATTTTTTTTAACATAACGTAATACTAGAGGTGGTAATATTTTTTTACTATTTTTTTTATCATACTGATATTTTCTTATCTCAGTCGAAGAAATATTTAATAAAGGAGTATTCGCTAAATATATAGCTCCAAATGGTTTATATCTAAGTATTGCTGGAAAATAAACTTGATATTGTTTAATCCATTGTCTCATATATATATTTTCAAAACATTTATTGGTGTATCCAGGTCGAGGATACACCAATAAATGACAAATTTTTAAAATTTTTTGCCAATTAAACCAAGTATTAATTGACAGTAATGAATCCTGTCCAATAATAAAGGCCAATGATTTTTTCCAACCTATTTGTTGTCTAATAGAGAGGATAGTTTCTATTGTATAAGATGGTGTTATACGATTAAATTCACGAGTATCTATACTAAAAAGAGGTTTATGTTTGATTGCTAATTTTAACATATCTAATCTTTGTTGAGCAGTTGTTGTGGGCTGTGATTTATGTGGTGGGATGTGATTTGGAATCAAAATAACTTTTTGTAAGTAAACTTGTTGAGCTAGTTTTTCAATTGGAAGTAGATGACCATAGTGAATAGGATCAAAAGTACCACCAAATAGTGCTTTAATAACTGGAAAATTAGATTTTTGTTTAGCTTGTAAATTCATTAATGAAACTTTTTGTTATTGTTTCGCTACACAATAATATAGACAAAATTTCTAGTAAAGGCCAAATAATATAGCAATAATCTTTTTTTAAATTTACTTCTACTTTATTAAGTATTTGTATAGCAAGCTGTAATTTATAAATTGATAATCTTTTTATTGCAGTACTGATAATAGGTCTACGATATTGCCACACGTTATTTTGATTAAATAATTTAATTAAATCTTTTCCTTTACTTTGATATTTTAATGTCAAAATTAATATAAGTTCACGTTGAATAATATGTAATAAAAATACATTTTCATAATTTTCTTTTTTTAATTGTTGTAAAATATGCCAGCTACGTTTAATATTACCTTGAAGTAACATATCAATCCAATGATATGGTTTAAAATGAACGTTATCATTTACTACTTTTTGAACACGAGATAAGGTAAAGTTACCATCAGGATACAATATTAATAATAATTTAAATATTTGATTTAGAGCTAGTAAATTTCCTTCATAGTAATAGCATAGTAACTGAATAGATTGTTCATCTAAGGTAATTGACATAACTTTTGCTCTTTTAGATATCCATTTTGGAAATTGATGTAGTTCAGGTGTTTGGCAATTAATGTAAACCCCGTCTTTGCTTATTTTTTTATACCATATACTATTTTCCTGTTCTTTCGTTAATTTTTTGGCACATAATATTAGTAATAAATCAGAGTGTAATAATTTGCTTAATTTTAGAAGTTTGTTTTTTAAAATCGTCGTATAACCACTTTCAGGTAAAATTAAAATAATTATTTGTCTTCTTGAAAATAAGCTATAAGATTTACTAAGGTGATAAATATTATTCCAGTCAGTATTAGTATCAAGTGAATATGTATAACGTTCAGTAAAACCTTTTTTATGAGCTATTTCACAGATTTTATCAATACTTTCCTGTAATAAAAAAGCATCATCACCAATAACTAAATAGCAAGATCTTATCTTATCATTAAGATATAAGTTGAGGTTTGTTGTACATATATGAATCATTATTGAATTATTAATATTTTACTCATATTTTATAGGACTTATGTTTTTCAAAATATTTATATTAAATATTACCATAAATAATTAGTAATTTATCAATTAATTGACAAACAGCTTCTTCGTATATTTCTTGTTTAATAACTTCATTTTCAGCTTCTCTAGCTAATATTTCCAATGGATTATCAAAAAAAGTTCTTTCTACGCGTACGTTTATTGGATAAGAAGTACCATTTGGTAGAATAAATAGTACATTTAGAAAAAAAATTAATTTTTTTTCTGCACTTTTCCCATCTTGATAAATAGAAACAGTTTCTATTTTTTTTGAGGTATTTTCAATTTTTAAAATTGGTATATTCTGAACGGCTTCATTCATTAATCTGATATTGTTTAACTTTAATTGTT
This sequence comes from Candidatus Arsenophonus lipoptenae, assembly GCF_001534665.1. NCBI lineage: Bacteria > Pseudomonadati > Pseudomonadota > Gammaproteobacteria > Enterobacterales > Morganellaceae > Arsenophonus > Candidatus Arsenophonus lipoptenae. The sequence continues at coordinate 723,845 of NZ_CP013920.1, forward strand.
GCTTAATTATATGTGTAATATGTCCATAGGAATTATTAATATTTAATTTTAATATTTTTAATTCTTTGGGTATTTTATCAGTATCGTGTAAATGAAATCCACAACCATTTATAATTATTATAAATGTAATAATAAATAAGATTAAATAACGCATATTATTCTTTAATTAAATGACAATAAATTTTAATAAATAAAATTTAATAATTTAAGTGGTATATAAATTACTTTTTTAATAGTTTTATCTTTAAGATATTTAGCTATGTGAAATTCTTTTTTTGCCATGTCTAATATAGTATCTTGAGATGTATTGACGTCTACAATGATATTACCTTTAACTTTACCATTAATTTGTATAAAAATAACTTTAGTATTTTTTATGATTGCTTGTTCATTAGCAATAGGCCAACTAGCGTTATCAATATCCCCTTGCTGATTAAGTGCCTTCCACATAATAAAACAGGCATGAGGAATAATAGGTGATAATAGTAGTATGATAACCTCTAATGATTCCTGTATTAATGCACGATCTTGCTCACTGTTGTTTGATATTTTTGTTAATTTGTTCATAAATTCCATAATTGAGGCAATTGCAGTATTAAAAGCATAACGTTGGTCAATATCATTAGTTACCTTAGATATTGTTTTATGCAAATCACACCATATGTTTTTTTGATATTGATTTAGAATAGATTTATTCAAGGGTATAGTTTTTCCTTTTTTTGTGTGTTCAAAAACAGTACGCCAGAGACGACGAATAAAACGATTCATACCATTTAAACTTGATTCCTTCCATTCTAAATTATTTTCTGGTGGTGCTGCAAACATTATAAATAACCTTACTGTATCAGCTCCATATTTTTTTATCATTAATTGTGGGTTTATGCCATTATTTCTAGATTTAGACATTTTACTCATACCTTTATAAAATAGCTTGTTTCCATTTTTATCTATAGCTTTAATGATCTCATTTTTTTTATTTCTTTTTACTATTACATCATTTGGTGATACCCAAATACGTTCACCTTTTTTTCCTAGATAATAAAATGCATCTGCTAATACCATTCCTTGACATAAAAGTCGTTTAACTGGTTCATCTGTATTAACTAAACCAAAATCACGCATTAATTTATGAAAAAAACGAAAATATAATAAATGCATAATAGTGTGTTCAATACCACCTATATATTGATCTACTGGAAGCCAGTAATTAGTAGCTGCTAGATCTAACATTGCTTTATCATAATGAGGACATGTATAACGAGTATAATACCATGATGATTCTACAAATGTGTCAAAAGTATCAGTATCACGTAATGCTATATAACCATTAATTTTGGTTTTTGCCCATTGTGGGTTTATTTTTATATTTTGAACTTTTCCATGTATTCTATGTATCAAGATATCTTCAGGTAAAATTACTGGAAGTTGTTTTTCTGGTACTGGTATAGTAGAACCATTTTCTAAAGTTACCATAGGAATAGGTGTTCCCCAATAACGTTGACGAGATACGCACCAATCACGTAATCGATAATTAATTTTTCGTTTCCCATTACCTTGTGTAATTAATTTTTCAGCAATAGCATTAGCACCTGTTTTATTATCTAATCCACTGAATTCACCAGAATTAATTAAAATATTTTTTTTAATTAATAATTCTTTTTTTATACTTGTGATATTTTGTTTATAATTAATAATAACTGATTTAATAGGTAAATTATATTTAGTTGCAAATTCAAAATCATTTTTATTATGTCCTGGAATAGCCATCACTACCCCTGTATGATATTCCATTAATATAAAATTAGTTATCCAGATTGGTATCCTTTTATTAGTTAGTGGATGTATTGCAAATAAATTAGTATTAATACCTTTTTTTTCTATATTTGCTATTGCTTCTTCAGCTATTTTAATATTACTATTTTTATTAATAAAAGAGTTAAGTTCATTATTTGTTTTTGCAAGACTTTTTGCTAATGGATGATTTGTTGCAATAGCTAAATAAGTTACACCCATAAAAGTATCTAATTTTGTAGTATAAGCAATTAATGTTTTATCATTATTTTCTAATTTAAAAGTAATTTCAATTCCTTCTGAACGCCCAATCCAATTACGTTGCATAGTTTTAACATCTTCTGGCCATCCATCTAATTTATCTAGATCATTTAGTAATTCTTCTGCATATGCGGTGATTTTAATAAACCATTGAGGAATTTCTATTCGTTCTATAGGTGTATTACAACGCCAACAATTACCATCGATAACTTGTTCATTAGCTAAGACAGTTAAATCATTTTTACACCAATTAACAGATGATAGCCTTTTATAAGCTAACCCTTTTTCATAAATTTTAGTAAAAAACCATTGTTCCCAACGATAATATTCTGGTGTACAAGTTGTAATTTCTCTACTCCAATCATAACTAAATCCAAGCATTTTTAATTGATTTTTCATATAACTAATATTGGAATAAGTCCAAGTTGCAGGATCAGTATTATTTTGTATGGCAGCATTTTCTGCAGGTAACCCAAAGGCATCCCAACCTATAGGTTGTAGAACATTTTTTCCTAACATTCTTTGATAACGTGATATAACATCACCGATAGTATAATTTCTAACATGTCCCATATGTAGTTGACCAGATGGATATGGTAACATTGATAGGCAATAAAATTTTTCTTTATTAATATCTTCTGTTACTTTAAATGTTTGTTTTTTTTCCCAATGTTGTTGCACTAGTATTTCTACTTCTTCTGGTATATACTGTTCTTGCATTGATGGGATATTCCTATAATTAAATGTTATATAAAATTAATATTTATTTATTCTATATTGCTATAAAATATATTTTAATTGTTTTTAATAACTATAAAAACTTTTAATTGCTTTTTTATTTTACTAGAAATATTAAATTAATTTTATTTACAATAATAAAATTTATATTTAAATAGCATTTTAAATTAAGTTCTTAGATATTTGATATAACTAATATTGTATAATGATTTCTTAATAAGAAAGAAGAAGAATATTATTTTGTATTTTTTATTTTTACATAAAAAAATATTTTATCAATAGATTGGATAAATTAATTTTTTCTTAAATTAAATATTTAAATATACATAATTGTATATGTAAGTTGTTTATTTTAAGTAATTGATTAAACAGATGGTTTATTATGTGTTTTTCTTTAAAAATTTTTATTTATAATTTTTAATTATTTATAGGATATATAAATATCTATTTTATTTTTGTGCTAAGCTAAAATATTATAAAAAATAATATTAGTACATTCTATACTACATCCCTATTTTCTATTATACAATTGAATATTAATTCAATATATCATACATTTTTTATAAAAAAGCAACTATTTACTAAAAATTAATTAGATGATTAACAGCTAAAAATAAAATATATATAATAATATAATATAAAGATAAAAATTATAACTGATATTATCATAAAATATATTTTTTAAAAAATTCAAAATAATATATATTGTATATATAAAATATAAAAAGAGAAAATTCACACTGTGATTTTATCAAAATTACAACAAATCAAAACTCAACAATACCTTGAAAAATTAGCAAAATTATCTCAGGATGTATCTGGATTCACCACTTTATATCAACCAGAAAGTTTTCGTAAAGCATTATTAGATAATATTGCTAAAGCTAAAAAATATATTTATATCACTACACTTTATTTCGAATCTGATGATGCAGGATCAGATATATTAAATGCATTATATCAAGCTAAGATAGCTAGACCAACATTAGATATAAAAATAATGGTTGATTGGCATCGTGCGCAACGATGCCGTATTGGTGGATCTAAAAATTCAACTAATGCTGAATGGTATTATCAAATGGCTATATCTCATCCTGAATTAAATATTGCTATTTTTGGCATTCCTGTAAATACACTAGAAGCTTTAGGTGTTTTTCATGTAAAAGGTTTTATCTTTGATAATAATATCATTTATACTGGTGCTAGTATAAATAATGTTTATCTTAAACAAAATAAACGTTATCGCTATGATCGCTATCATATATTAAATAATACACAATTAGCTATAACAATGAAAAGTTTTATTGATCAATGCTTATTATCTTCACCAGCTATCCAACTTCTAAATCAAGTATATTACCGAAGTAATACTAAAATAAAGCGTTTTATTAAAAAATTTCGTCATAATTTAAAAAGCTCTCATTATCAATTTAAAAATAATGCTACTAATGGAGAATTAGCAGTGACTCCATTAATCGGCTTAGGTAAAAGAAATGAATTAAATAAAATTATTTTATATCTAATGCATTGCACAAAAAATAAGATGATTATCTGCACTCCTTACTTTAATTTACCAACTATTTTAATACATATAATTATTAAATTATTACGTGATGGTAAACAACTGGAAGTTATCATTGGCGATAAAACGGCTAATGATTTTTATATTCCACCAGAAGAACCATTTAAAATTATTAGTACATTACCTTATCTATATGAGATAAATTTGAGAAGATTTATATATCGTCTACAATCTTTTGTAGATAATCAACAATTAACTATCAGGCTATGGAAAAATGGAGATAATAGTTACCATTTAAAGGGTATTTGGATAGATAATAATTGGCAGTTAATAACAGGTAATAATCTAAATTCTCGTGCATGGGGATTAGATTTAGAGAATGCAATATTAATCCATGATCCTGAAAATGTTTTATTTCAACAAAAAAATAAGGAATTAAAATGTATAACAAATTATACAAATATTATACATTCTTATCAAGAAATAGATAATATTCAACATTATCCAGTAAAAGTCAAACAACTTATTCGTCGTTTAAATAGAATTTATGTTGATAACTTAATACGTCGTATTATTTAATAAAAGAAATTATTTATTTTTATTATCTAAATTTTACTAAAATAATTTTTATTACCAAATAATAGATAAATAAATTTATTGATCTAATACTAATAATAGTATATTAATCTTTTGATTAATTATAAATGAAAATTTATAGTAGGAAATATTTTTGTATATTCATCTTGAAATATTAAAACAAAGACTAGATTCAATTAATCAATTAAGATTAATTCGTGCATATTCATCTATGAGTGATCAGTTAAAAATAATATATGAGTTACTCCCAATTCTGTTAAATTATCATCATCCTATTTTACCAGGATATATAGAAGGTGATGTACCTGTTGGTATTTGTTTTTTTGTGCCTGATACAGATCAAATTAATTGGTTAAAGCAATTTGATATAAATTTTTATTTTGAACCAATTTTATATAAAAATAACAGTGAATTACCTATTATAGGTATTTATTCTATGGGTAGTACTTCATCAATTGGTCAAAATAATAATTCCGATTTAGATATTTGGATATGTCATCAATCATGGTTAAATAAAAATGAAAAAAAACTTTTGCAAAAAAAATGCACATTAATTAAAAAATGGATATCTTCATTTGGTGTTGATGTTACGTTATTTTTAATTGATGAAAATTTGTTTCACGATAACATTAGTAATAGTATTATTAGTGATTCTGAACATAAAACTAGAACAATACAATATATTTTATTATTAGATGAATTTTATCGCACATCAGTCCGCATAGCTGGAAAACGTTTATTGTGGATGATAATACCTGTAGAAGAAGAAAAAAATTATGATGAATATGTTTTATTATTATATGCACAAGGAATTTTACTTCAAAATGAATGGTTAAATTTAGGTGGTTTAGGAAAATTGTCATTAAATGAATATTTGAGAGCTAGTATATATCAATTATATAATAGTACTAATTTTTCTTATAAAACTATATTAAAAAGTATTTTGTTAGAATCATATTTTATGAATTCTCATTATGGAGAATTATTATCTATAGAATTTAAAAAGAGATTACATGCTGGACAAATGATTTATTATGGGCTAGATGCTTATTGTTTAATGTTGGAACGTGTTACATGTTATTTGATAAATATAAATGATTTTGCATTACTTGATATAATTAGATGTTGTTTTTATCTAAAAGTTAATGAAAAATTATCTGATAAAAATAATAAATTTATAAATAATAATTGGCGTAAGCATGTATTATCCCAGCTTGTTATTTCATGGAAATGGAATATAAAGAAATTAAGGATTTTAGATAATAAAAATAATTACATAATAGATCAGTATCAGTATGAGTATAAAAAATATTTACAAAGGAATGCGTACTGATCACAATTTAGGATTTTACTAAGCTTGAATTTTTATTAATTAATACAATCAATAAGATATTGATTACTTTAAAAGTAAAAATTATATATAATTTTTAAAACTATTTTAAAAAATTCTAATTAATAAATTTTATTGTATTTATTTGAAAGTTAAACTTTAATTTGTGCACATCTGTTATCTTATTTATGTAGATTTTGTTTAATCTCATCTAAATATACTGAAATTATAAATTTAAGATTCATATACTCTTAAAAAAATAATTATTCTGCTATATATAAAATTAATTTATTGTTATTGATGTGGATATATTTTTTAAACTTTTACTTCTTACATACTTTATTTGAAAATATAAGCTCATACTTAATAAGTTCAAACTTAATATAATATGATCATATTAGAATTTAAATATAAACATATTAATAGTAATATAAAATTTTTTTGTTTTTGCATTTAACATTAATTCAAGAATATAAAAAATATTTATATATTTTCTTTATAGTTAATTATTTATTAATTTAAAATTTATTACTTTAATTAAAAAAAAATTGACTTTAGTTTGATTTATCAAATCAATTTATTGCAATAAAAATGTTTTATTAAATGTTTTTGCATGATATTTATTATTGTTATTGTAAATAATATATTAATTAATATAACTGTTATAGTGAGCTAAGTTTATAGTATTATAAAAAGCAAATATTTTAGTATAGTGTTTCATATTTATATTTTTATATTTTTAAATGCATAATTAAATCCATATATTATTTTATATTCTGCTATATAATATAATTTTTGTATATCGAAATAATATTCTTATTTTTTTCTGATTATATTATAAATTATTATAATTTATAATTAAGAATATGAATTATTAAATTAATGATAAAGGTTAATTTCTCTATTAATGATATCAATATTTGTTTTTAAAACTATCTGTATATCATTTTTAATGATCATGAAAAAATGATTTAAAATTAAATTTTACATAAAAATAATTAATCATAATATATATAAATAAACATTTCACGTATCGATTAATGAAAAGAATTAATTATACTGGAGTATAAAATGCAGTTTTCTAAAATGCATGGTTTGGGTAACGATTTTATGGTAGTAGATGCTGTAACCCAAAATGTTTGTTTTTCTACTGAACTTATTTGCCGTTTATCAGATAGATATAAGGGAGTTGGATTTGATCAGCTTTTATTAGTTGAAGCTCCTTATGATCCAGAGTTTGATTTTCATTATCGTATTTTTAATGCTGATGGTAGTGAAGTTTTCCAATGCGGCAATGGTGCTCGTTGTTTTGCTCGTTTTGTTCGTATGAAAAAACTTACAAATAAACGTCTTATCAAAGTTAGTACTCAATCTAGTAGAAAATTGATATTATTAGTAGAAGAGAATGAAGATATTTGTGTTAACATGGGTGTTCCTGAATTTAAGTCATTTAACTTATTCTTTAAAAAAGAAAAAATAAAAAAAAAATACATATCAACAATTCAACAAACAAGATTATGTGGTATAGTTTTCATAGGCAATACTCATTGTGTATTACAGGTAGAAAATGTTGACACTATTAAAGTTAATTTATTGGGATCAATTCTTGAAAAGAATAAATTTTTTCCTGATAAGCCTAATATAGGATTTATGCAAATTGTTAATCATGAACATATCAAGTTACGAGTACATGAACGTGGTGTAGGAGAAACTCAAGCTTGTGGTAGTAGTTCTTGTGCAGCAGTTGCTATAGGTATTAAACAAGGTTTATTAAAAAATAATGTACGAGTTGATTTACCTGGTGGTATGTTGAAAATACATTGGAATGGATTAGGTCATCCATTATTTATGATTGGTCCTGCAATACATGTATATGATGGTATTATTCATTTTTAATTTTTATTCTTTTCTAAAGTTTTTAAAATTTTATTTAACAGACAATTTTTATTTACAATTTTATTGTAGCTAAATAGAGTTTTATTTTAAATTTGTTTGGGTTTATTGTTTTTAAATATATAAAATTATTTCTAATATTAAATTAGAAATCAAAATTAAAATTAAATTTATGTTGATTTTTAATAAAATTAATATATAATTTTATACAAAACAGCATGTTAAAATTAAAAGCATAACATAATTATGTATTCCATAGTTACTTGATTTTAAATAATCTGCGTATTTTTATATAAAAAGCATTTTTCAAATAAATTTATTATTTTTCTTATTAAAATATTTTGAACTGATTTTTTTAAAAGAATATTCATATAGTTTAGTTAATAGAATTTATATATGTTTTAATACAATATTATTAAAAAATTATTAATAATACAATGATTTAGTAAAAATCATTGTATTATTATGAAAATATTTTCGTATTTTTCATTAATTTTAAAAGTTTTATAATATTAAAAATTTTATAAATTGAAATAACTATTCTAGTTATTGTTTTGTTTTTATTTGTGTAGATAAGATTATAACTATAAGATTAATTAAATTAATCTTTTGTTTTATTAAAACTATATTATTCAAAAATCAATAATAATTGACTAAATTAATTATATAAATAATTAATTTATATAAATATTTAATATATTTTACATAGAAAAATGTATATTACCATATTAATAATTAACAATGTTAAGTGTTTTTTTTAAATAAAAATTGTACATTTTATGTATATGATAAATAATTTAGTTTTTATTTTATATATTTATATAACCTTATGTTTTTAAAGATTTTTTTAAAGATTAATAACTTTATTTTATAATTCATAAATTATTATAGATATGAAATTTTTTAATTTACTTAACAATTTAAATGATAAACAAAAAGAAGCTGTTTCTGCAGATAGGATTAATATGTTAATACTTGCTGGTGCTGGTAGTGGCAAAACTAGGGTGTTAATTTATCGTATAGCATGGTTATTATTAGTTGATAAAGTTCATCCTCTTTCTATTATGGCGGTAACCTTTACAAATAAAGCAGCAGATGAGATACGTTGTCGTGTTAAAACTTTATTAGGTAGTAATATTAATCCGGCAGGAATATGGGTAGGAACTTTTCATGGATTAGCATATCGTTTATTACGTCTTCATTATTTAGATGCTAAATTACCACGTAATTTCCAAATATTGGATAATAATGATCAATATCAATTATTACTTAGAATTATCAAAACTATTAATTTAGATAAAAGTAAATGGTTACCTCGTCAAGCTATGTTATATATTAATAAAAAAAAAGATGAAGGATTAAGGCCAGAGTATATTGAAAGTTATAGTAATCCAATTGAAGAAATGTGGTTAAGAGTTTATAAAATTTATCAAGAAGAATGTGATAAATCAGGGTTAGTTGATTTTTCTGAAATATTATTACGTTCACAGGAATTATGGTTAAATAATCCTGATATACTAAAGCATTATAGTAATCGTTTTACTAATATTTTAGTTGATGAATTTCAAGATACTAATAGCATCCAATATGCGTGGATCAGGTTGCTAGCTAGTAATACTAGCAAGCTGATGATTATTGGAGATGATGATCAGTCAATTTATAGTTGGCGAGGTGCTCAAATAGAAAATATTCAACGATTTCTGCATGATTTTCCAGAAACAAAAATTATAAGGATGGAACAAAATTATCGTTCTACTAAGAATATTTTGAAATCAGCTAATACATTAATTACTAATAACAATAATAGATTAGGGAAATTTTTGTGGACAGAAGGTCCTGATGGTGATCCTATATCTATTTATTGTGGTATTAACGAATTAGATGAGGCACGTTATGTTATTAATAAAATTAAGCAATGGAATGAAGCTGGAGGTAATTTAAACGAATGTGCAATTCTTTATCGTAATAATGCTCAATCACGTATATTTGAAGAAACATTATTATATTTTTCAATTCCCTATTGTATTTATGGTAATCAAAAATTTTTTGAAAGACAAGAAGTTAAAAATGTACTTGCTTATTTGCGTCTAGTGGCTAATCGTAACGATGATATATCATTTGAACGAGTAGTAAATGTTCCTCCACATGGTATAGGCAAAAAAACATTAGAAATTATTCGTACAGTAGCACAGAAAAACCAACTTACTCTTTGGAAGAGTTGCGAATATTTATTAACTGATAATATTCTTGCTCGTAATAAGAATATAGCTATTAGTAGATTTCTTAGTTTAATTAATTCCTTAGATCAAGAAACATATGGTATGACATTACATGTACAGATAGAACAGATTATCCTGAAGTCAGGGCTACGTAATATGTATGAAAAGAAAAAAGAGAATAAAGGACAAGAGCGTATTAATAATCTTAATGAATTGTTAACTACTACTAAGCAATTTAATTATCAAGAAGATAGTCAAGATATAACACCAATAAATGCATTTTTATCTTATGTTACATTAAGATCTGATGATAGTTTGGTGAAAGAAAATCAAGATACAGTACAATTAATGACAATTCATGCAGCAAAAGGTCTGGAATTTCCATTAGTTTTTATTGTAGGTATGGAAGAAGGTATATTTCCAAATCAAATGAATATTGAAGATGTTAGATGGTTAGCAGAAGAACGTAGATTGGCTTATGTTGGATTAACTAGAGCAATGAAAAAATTGATATTAACTTATTCTAAAAGTCGTCAATTATATGGTAAGGAGGTATATCATTCTCCTTCTCGTTTTATAGATGAATTACCTATAGAATGTATTAAAAAAGTTTATTTGAATACAAATATTTCAAATTCTATTAGTTATAAACGAACTAATACTAAAATGAATAAAAATTATAATAATTATTTATTAGGCCAAGTAGTTTATCATTCTAAGTTTGGAAATGGAACTATTATTAATTTTGAGGGCAATGGCGATCGTTTCCGTATACAGGTTATTTTTAATTCTGTAGGTATAAAATGGTTAGTTGTAAATTATGCTAAATTAAAATGTCAATAAAAATACATTATTATTTATAAATATAAAATAATATTAATCATCACAAATAATTTATTTTATTTCTTTCATTTGCTATTTAGATTTTAAAAAAGGGGGTGCCATAACATGTTGTTGGCATTTAAATTAAAGAATAGTTATTTGTATCGTCTTAAATTAAATTCTGGTGAAAAATTGACAGATGCTATATGGATTGATTTGATGGAGCTTGATGAAAAAGAAAGGCAAAAAGTTCAAACTGAATTAAAACAATTATTAGTAACCCCATCTGAATTAACTGATATTGAGGCTTCAGCTAGATTTTTTGAAGATGAGTATGGTTTACATATTCATTCTTTTTTTTATTATCAAGATAAAAATGAACATGTTGATAATTCTACTGTTGCTTTTACTTTTTGTGATGGTCGTTTATATACTTTACGGGAACGAGATTTACCTGCCTTTAATTTATATTTGATGCGTTCAAAAAGTCAAAAATTAATTAATGCTAATGCCTATGAGTTATTTTTAGATTTATTTGAAATTAAAATTGAGCAACTTGCTAATACAATAGAGAATATTTACTCAGTATTAGAAACGTTAAGTAGAATTATATTAGAAGCTAAAAACGGAGTTAGTACGGATAGCGCTCTTTCTAATTTAGCTGAACAAGAAGATATTGGTTGGAAAGTTAGGTTATGTTTAATGGATAGTCAACGAGCTTTGAATTTTTTAATTCGCAGAGCAAAATTATCAACAAGACAATTAGATCAAGCTAGAGATATTTTACGTGATATTGAATCACTATTACCCCATAACGAATCATTATTTCAGAAAGTAAACTTTCTTATGCAAGCAGCAATGGGGTTTATTAATATTGAACAAAATCGCATTATTAAGATTTTTTCTGTTGTTTCTGTAATTTTTTTACCTCCAACATTAGTAGCATCTAATTATGGTATGAATTTTGAATTTATGCCTGAATTAGAATGGCGTTTTGGTTATCCTATAGCCATTATATTAATGATTATAGCAGGATTAGCTCCTTATTTTTATTTTAAACGTAAAAATTGGCTATAATGAATTTATTAATTTTGATGAATTTACTTATAAAATCAGCAAAAGAGTAGCAAATAAAATAATGTGTAGTAATAATTTAATTATTGATTTTATTAAGTTATTTTTAAATTTTGTAAAAATTTCTACTATTTTAAGTATTTTGATGATTTTTAATATGAAAGATATAAAATATATATTATGTAATAATATGTTAATTTATAGAACATAGGTATTAGTTATTAGATATAAATTGATTACTATTTTAGTAATAAAAAATATAATATATTTTGATATAAAATAATTATTAGATTGAATTTAATTATTTGAAAATAACTACATATAATATTAATTAAAATAAAAATGTTTTAAATTATTATCAATGGGATAACTTATGATATCTACATTGAGTATTATGTATGATAAATTCATATATAATTACATTATCTAATGTATGCTGGTTTAAAGTATTAAGATTTATTTTTTTATTTTTTAAATAAAAATAGAACAAGATACAATCTCTATATTTATAATGTAATAATTATTGGAAAATATTATTTGTTTTTATTTAAATAAATATAATTTGTTAAATTATGATAATTTTTTTGTTTTATTTCTAAATATCGTATCGTCTATTATATGAATTTTAGCTTGAAATGAAGTACATGGTAAAATAATTCCATTTTTTTCAAAACTAATTAGTATATTTTGATGTACTTCATGTTTAGCAGGCATTCTGTGTCCCATTTCAGCTACATAAATACGTAATTCAAAAATTTGAATTCCTTTTTGTAAATCAATTAAATATGCTTCAGGTGCAGGATTAGTTAAAATAGTAGGTGTTTTTTTGGCAGCCTCTATTAAAATTTGACTAATTTTAAGACTATCTATATCAGATGGTGCTGGAATAGTTAACACTATACGTGTAATAGTATCTGATAATGACCAATTAATAAATTGTTCTGTAATAAATGCTTTATTAGGGACAATAATTTCTTTTCGATCCCAATCTGTTAAAGTTGTTGCTCTAGTATTAATTTTAGTAATACTTCCAGTTAAATTACGAATAGTTACAGTATCGCCAATACGAATTGGTTTTTCAAATAAAATCATTAAACCAGAAATTATATTAGCAAAAATTTCCTGCAGTCCAAAACCTAATCCAACACCCATAGCAGCAATTAACCATTGTAATTTTGACCACTCTATACCAAGCATTGAGAATCCTATTAATGTACCTATTAGAGCTATAGTGTATTTTGTTAAAGTTGTGATTGCATAACCTGTGCCTGGAGTTAAATCAAGATGCTGTAATAGAGCTAATTCTAATAATGCTGGTAAGTTTCTAACTAATTGTGTAGTAATGATAATAATAAGAATAGTAATAAATAAAGAACTTAAAGTAATAGGTTGAATAGTATCTACACCATTAACTGTAGTATTGACGTTCCAAAGTTGTATATTTTCTAAAAAAGAAAATGCTGAGTGTAATTCAGACCAAAGTAAAATTAAAGATACTAATGCTATCATAGTTAGGATAGATCTAACTAAACCAAGAGATTGTGTACTTATTGTATCCAAATCAATAGTGCTTTCTTCGATATCTACTAAACATTCCCCACTACTATTGATATTAGTATCACCTTCATCTTTTGCCCGTTGAGCTAAGATATCAGCTCGACGTTGTTTTGCCCTATCAAAAGCAATTTTACGTCTTTGAATAGACATCCATCTACGTATAATATGATAAATAATAAGCAAAAAAAACCAAATTGCAACAGAGGTTTCTAACCTAGCTAAAAGTTCTTGTGATGTTGAAAGATAACCTAAAAGTGCTGCAATAGCAGAAAAAATTGGAGCTATAATCAGCAATAACCATAGTATATTACTAACTGCATTCTCACCTGATCCATGGCGGGCTAAATAAAGTGGGACACCTACACGTTTTAAGTTATGTGTAATTAAACTTAATGCAAAACAAAGTAATAATAAACATAATCTACCTAAACTTGGAGCAAACTCACGGTCATTATAATATTCAAATGTAATTAAGGCAATCATTAATGGTACAATAGCAAAAATTGATAATTGATAATAACGCATTGCCTTCTTAACATTTTCTTCAGACCAATCGAAATGAGAAATAAATAATCCATTAGGTAATGCAAAAGTAGCACTAATCATAAAAAACCATAAAACTGGTGTTGTGGCTTTTAATCCTGAGCCAATAGCAGTAGCCATTGGAAATTGCCAAGCATTTTGTAATCCATAACCAATGGCGGACCATAAGATAGGTAAAGGTAATGCAATAAGAATTGACCAAAAAACAGTTCTTAATGTCAGAGAAAAGTGATCTTGAGTTACTTTTCCAATACGTGCACTTGCACGAATAAGAAAATTATTATAATGTTGATGAGTACTTATACTAAAAATAACTATAATAAAAGCAGAAATAAGATATAGTAAGCTATCTTGATTTGTAAATATAATTTTAATAGCTCCACTAAGTTGTGATAAAGTGTCTAATGATAGTAAACGAGTTAAATCTTTGACTATTATTATGGGATAATTGAGATTTATAGGATTAGTATCTGCAATCCAAAACATATAGCGATGGGTTGCATCTTTAATCTCATTTAGTGCGTCAGTTAATTGAGTTGTAGCAACTTTAAGTTTAGTTAATTCTAATATTTCACTATCATAACCAGAAATTATTGAGTTTAATAATTCTGTTCTAGTTTTCATAAGTGATTCAAAAATATCTTTTTGTGCTATTGTAAGGTTTTTTGTTTCAGTTTTTATTTCATTATTTTCTTTGTTGTTACTTAAATTAAGATTTTCCAACATATCTTGATATTTAAGATGCTCAACTCGCGTATTGATAATTTCTCTATCAATTTGTTGGTTTTTTGGAATTTCTGGCAAATGATATAATTGAGTTCTTAAAACTTCACCTAAAGCAGTTGAACCATTTAACCATTGAGCTTGTTCACGTATTGTTCTAATCGATTGACTTACGGTTAATATATCGATAGAAGTTTGACGATATCTTTGTTCAATATTATTTATTCTATATGATTGTTCATTAAGTATTTCTGATAATTTACGATTTATTTGTAATTGTTTTGTTAAAAATTGTGGTAGTTCTTCTCCTTGAGAAGCTAACATTTCAGTATGTTTCAGTGCTAATTGTGCTTTCTGTTGGCGTTGAAAATTTAAGTGATTTCTTAGGTTCTGTAGTTCTTGATCAATTTTCTGATAACGTTTTTTAAAAAGCTCAATACGTAAGCGAACAATTTCTTGACGATTATTAGCTGAAAGCTGTGCTATTTCTAGTTCATTTGTTTTTGCTTTTCTTGCTATTATTTCTATTTTTGCTAAATTATATTGTGCTTCAGCTAAAGTAGTCAGCGGGATAGGTAGTGATTGTAATTTAAATATAGAATTAGAAAGTAATTTTCTGGCTTCTAATAATTGTTGAGGTAATGTTATGATGGAATCACTAATGCTGCGATTAATATCCTGTTCTTGTTGAATTTTTCTGCCGTATTCTAGTAATTTACTACTAGCTTGGACAATGCGTTGTTCAAGTTCAAGAATTGTTATATTTGTCGGTATAGTAATATTTTTTTTATTTTCAATAAAAAATTTTTGTTGTAATTCTTGTATAATTTTAGGAAAATCGTCAATTGCTTTTTGGTAATCTTGTATTTTTTTTTCAGATTCTTTTGCTTCTAATAACCAATTTAATGAAACTTGTAATGCTTGAATAATTTCTGTATTTTTTTTATTTTTATTTATTTCTAGTTGTTTAATGTCTTTTTTTATTTGTGTTGCACTGAAGTCAATTTCTGCACATAAAGTTATTTTTATAAACGAGATGCTAGATATTATAAATAGTATGTAGACTATCATATGCACAATATAATTCCTTAGATAAATTTGCTTAAATCCATTTTATTTAAATTTTCTAGATTATTATGTTGGTAATTATTATTATAAATTGATTCTGCTAATAATTCACCTACTTGAGTTATTTTTCCTGGTAATAAATTAGAATTAAGTGTAATTTGATTTGATTCAAATAAATTAATTACTGTTGATCCTAATTGAAATTTTCCCATTTCTTCACCTTTTTTTATATAAATAGAATTTATTTTTTCTTTTTTTGGATAACTCCAATGTTGAATTATACCTTTTCTTTTATTATTAACACAACCATACCAACTAGTATTTATACTTCCTACAATTGTTGCACCTATGAGAATTTGTGCCATATTTCCTACTGGTGTATCAAAAATACAAATTAGTCGTTCATTACGAGCAAATAAATTTGGAATATTAATTACAGTTAATGGATTAACTGAAAATAAATCTCCAGGAACATAAATCATTTCAGTTAATAAACCATCACAAGGCATATGGACACGATGATAATTACTTGGAGATAAGTACGTTGTTACAAATAATCCATTACGAAATTTATTAGCAAGTATGTAATTACCTGCTAACAATGCTATTAAACTATAAGAATGTCCTTTAGCTTGTAAAATTTGATTATCTAAGATTAGCCCTAATTGAGTTATCATTCCATCTGCAGGTAATGCTAGTTTATTTTTACCTATAACAATAGGTCGAATATTTTCTTTTAATTGACGAGTAAAAAAATCATTGAATGTAGAATAAGCTGAAAGTTTACTTTCTTTTGCTTCATTCATGTCGACTTTATAAAATTTAACAAAAAGTTTAATAATTAGCTGAGTCAAACCAGCTATTTTCTGATTTGCAAACCATCCTGCTAATTGTGTTAGCTTTTTTTTAGGTAATAAATATTGTAAAATAATTTTTATTTTTTTCAGAAAATTAACCTGCAGTTAGATTTAATTATCATTAATAATCAAATATTAATTTATTCTTTATTTCAGTATACATTGTATGTTATACATTTATAATATTGGTTGTAGTATGTGTATAATTTATGATATATATCATTTTTTATTTTTAGTATATAAACCATGTCATAAATTGTATGATGCTTATATAAAGTTGATAATATCTTAAATTTTATAAAATTTTTATAATATATACCTATCTAATTTGTTATTTTTTCTTTTTTGATCTTCTTATTTTTATAATAAATTATTTTACTATTTTATTAAATAAATTAATTAATAAAAGTGACTTTACTTTTATTGTTAAAAAATTTTTATGTATTATATATTTGCGTTGTTAGTTTAACACAAAAATAAAAATGAAACATATGGTATAATATGACAAATAATAATTATAATTTAATTTGGATAGATTTAGAAATGACAGGATTAGATCCAGATCAGAATCGTATTATTGAAATTGCGACGATTGTTACTGATTCTAATTTAGAGATTCTATCTGAAGGACCAGTTATTGCTATTCATCAGTCAGAAAAACAAATATTACTTATGGATGAATGGAATATGATAACTCATAATAAAAGTGGATTAATTGATAGGGTAAAATGTAGTCAGTATAATGAAAATAAAGCGGAATTAGAAACAATTGTATTTTTAGAAAAATGGGTACCTAAAGGGGTTTCACCTATTTGTGGTAATAGTGTTGCCCAAGATCGCCGGTTCTTATTTAAATATATGCCTAAATTAGAAAAATATTTTCATTATCATTATTTGGATGTTAGCTCTTTAAGAGAGCTAGTTCTCAGGTGGAAACCAGAAATATTAAATGGTTTTATGAAAAAAAATACACATCAAGCGCTAGAAGATATATATGAATCAATTTCTGAAATTTCATATTATCGCAAGTATTTTATTAAATTGTAACTATTATTAGAAATTTTTAGAACATTTTACATTTTTATTTTATATAAATTATAGTTATTTATAACTTTTTTAGTTTAAAATATTACATATAAATTTTTGATATAATAAAATAAGTGTATTAAAAAATTTTTATTTATTTTATGATTAATTATACAAATTTTAATTTTGGAATAAATTATGAATATATACTATATCTCATTTGATTGTTAGTATCATTTCATGATATAGCTTATTAAAAAGCTTTAAATTATACAAAAAATCTAATACTTCTTATGAAAGAACTTATATTATATCTTGATAATGAAAAAAAAACAGTTACTTTAGGATATCAATTAGCTAACATTTGTACACAAAATTTAATTCTTTATTTGTATGGTGATTTGGGATCAGGAAAAACTACTTTTAGTCGTGGTTTTATAAAAGGTAAAGGATACCAAGGTTACGTAAAAAGCCCAACTTACACGTTAATTGAAACTTATTTATTACCTTTTAGTACAATTTATCATTTTGATTTATATCGTTTAAATGATCCTGAAGAACTTGAATTTATAGGGATTCGTGATTATTTTAATTCTCATTCTATATGTTTAATTGAGTGGCCAAATAAAGGTAATGGTATGTTAGCATCTCCTGATCTTAATATATATTTATTGCATAATAATAATATGAGACAAGTAAGATTGATTTCCGTATCAACATATGGATACTCATTATTAAAAAAATTGTCGTTAGTTATTAATAATGATCATGATGACAATTTTTATAATTAATAAAATAAAACAATATCAATTTTATGTGTTTTATTTATTAAAAATAATAGTATTATTTAGTACATTGTTATTATTTAATTCACCATATGTACAAGCGATAATATTATCTAATATTAATATTCATAACAACATATTAAATGCACAGATAAGTTTTTATTTTTCTAAAGGTCATTTAAAGTATCGTTTTTTTATACTTCATAAACCTGAACGTTTGGTTATAGATTTTTATATATCAAATAACATTATTAGATTACCAATAAAATTTAAAAATAATAATTTAGTAAAATTAATTCGTACTAGTAAATCACCAAATAATAAATACCAACGTATTGTAATTGAATTATCACAATCTATAAGAACAAATATAGCAGTCAAAAAAATAAATAATTATAATAAAATTATTTTTAATTTAAAAAAAAATGTTAATAGTGAAATACAATTTCAGAAAAACAAATTAAAATTACTATCGATACATTCAAAATATAAACAATCACCTAAAAATACTAGAAAAATAATTGTAGCAATTGATGCTGGACATGGTGGTAAAGACCCAGGTGCAATTGGACAGAATGGTTATCTAGAAAAAAATATAACAATGGGTATAGCACGTAAATTACAAAACCTTTTAAAAAGAGATCCTATTTTTAAACCAGTAATGACTATCAATGGTGATTATTTTCTTTCTGTAGAAGATCGTTCAACAATAGCACGACAAAATAGAGCTGACATGCTCGTTTCAATTCATGCTGATGCAGCACCTAATAATCGTGCTAAAGGAGCTTCTGTATGGGTTCTTTCTAACCAAAGAGTTAATAGTGAATTAGTAAATTGGCTAGAACAGCATGAAAAACAATCTGAATTATTAGGTGGGGTGGCTAATGTATTAGCTGATAGAAGAAAGGATCCTTTTTTTAGTCAAGCAGTTTTAGATTTACAATTTTGTAATTCACAACGTGTAGGTTATGCTGTAGCCGTATTAGTATTAAAGGAATTAAGCAAAAT
The DNA here is from genome assembly GCF_001534665.1 of Candidatus Arsenophonus lipoptenae. NCBI lineage: Bacteria > Pseudomonadati > Pseudomonadota > Gammaproteobacteria > Enterobacterales > Morganellaceae > Arsenophonus > Candidatus Arsenophonus lipoptenae. Next base: position 743,659 of record NZ_CP013920.1, read on the forward strand.
TGGCAGTATTCATAAATATAATCCAGAACATGCTAGTTTTGGTGTACTTTGTTCACCTGATATTCCTTCTATTTTAGTAGAAACAGGTTTTATTAGTAATATTTTTGAAGAACGTCTTTTAGTTTCTGCTGATTATCAAGAAAATTTAGCAATAGCTATTCACCGTGGATTACATAAGTATTTTTCCAAAAATCCTTTGCAAGTTACGCTTAGATAATGGAATACATCAGAGGTTATTATGTCAGAGATAAGAATTCTTTCTCCTAAATTAGTTAGTCAAATTGCTGCTGGTGAAGTAGTAGAACGTCCATCATCAGTAGTGAAAGAATTAATTGAAAATAGTCTAGATGCTGGAGCTAATAGTATTGATATTGAAATTGATCATGGTGGTGTAACACGTATTCGTGTACATGATAATGGTATTGGTATTTCAAAAAAAGATTTATCATTAGCGTTAGAGAGGCATGCTACTAGTAAAATAAATACGTTAGAAGATCTTACTAAAATTAAGAGTCTTGGATTTAGGGGAGAAGCATTATCTAGTATCAGTTCCGTATCTCGTTTAATACTCACTTCACGTGTTGATGGACAAATAGAAGGATGGCAAGTTTACGCTGAAGGACATGAAATGTCTTTTACATTAAAACCTATTGCGCATCCAATAGGAACAACAGTTGAAGTTTTTGATTTATTTTATAATACACCTGTTCGGCGAAAATTTTTACGTACAGAAAAAACCGAATTTAATCATATTGATGAAATTATCCGTAGAATAGCTCTGTCACGTTTTGATGTTAAAATTAATTTATCTCATAATAGTAAATTAGTACGCCAATATCGCTCAATAAATACAAAAAATAATATAAAAAATGAAGAGCAATATAAACGACGTTTAGCGATTATTTGTGGTGATAATTTTACAAGAAATTCATTAACATTATATTGGGTAAAAGATGATTTAGAAATAAAAGGTTGGATCATTCGTCCTAATTTAGATAATAATTCTAAATTTCAATATTATTATGTTAATGGTAGAATAATACGTGATCGAATCATTAACCATGCAATTCGACAAGCATATGCTGATGTTCTTCAAGAAGAACAGAATTTGGCTTATGTACTATATTTAAATATAGATCCTAACAATATTGATGTTAATGTTCATCCAACTAAACTTGAAATTCGTTTTCATCAATCAAGATTAGTACATGATTTTATTTATCAAGGATTAATAAATACATTAAAAAAACAGAAAAATTTACAACAATGTTGTCAACAATATGATCAACTAATTATAAATAAAACACAAAAAATTAATTCTATTGTAGGATTACAACAGAATTCTGTTGTAAAGGAAAAACTTTTTAAATCATATAATGTAGACGATTGTTTATTTATTAAAAATAATACAATAGGAACAATGTCAAAATTTAATAAAAGTAATATAAATTCACTCTCTGAAACTGATTCACTTTATTATCCTAACAAAGTAGAAGTAGATAATGTAATTTTTAGTAGAGAACGTGTTGAATTTGATCAGAAATTGTTAAATAATATATCTGAAAGAGAAAATAAAAATATTGCGATATCATCTTTTTCTATAAAACAAAATTATACATTTAGTAAAATATTAACAATTTATTTGAAAAAATTTGCATTAATCGAATCATATTTTGGAATAGGTTTATTATCATTAATAGAGGCTAAAAAGTATTTAAAAATAAATCAATTAATACCTGCTGATATTAATAAAGGATTAAAAATCCAACCATTATTAATGCCAGTAAAATTAATATTAGAGGATTGGGAAATTGATACTTTTTATAGAGTAAAAATATTATTAAATAAATTAGGTTTTGATGTCAATATTTTTGACAGTGAAATAATAATTCATGGAGTATCTTGTCCATTAAGATCTCAAAATATGGTTATTTTTTTTCCAAAACTATTGAAATATCTTTCTCAGAATATTTTTTGTCAATTATATGATTTAATTATTTGGATAGCAGATCAAATAATAAATAAAGAGCAAGTGTGGACGATTACTAATGCCATGCATTTATTAATAGATTTTGAATTAATTTATCCTGAATTAATTAAAAAACCTCCAAAAAAATTAATACAAATAATTGATTTTCAATCAACAATAGCGGCATTAACTAATGAGTAAAAATCAATTTAAGCATCAGCCGGCAGCTATTTTTATAATGGGTCCAACAGCTTCTGGAAAGACAAGTTTAGCAATAGCATTATGTCAAAAATTACCTGTTGAAATAATTAGTGTGGATTCTATGTTAATTTATCGTGGTATGGATATAGGTACTAAAAAACCAACATTAAAAGAGCAAGAATTAGCTCCACATAGACTAATTAATATTTTGGATCCATCAGAGTCTTATTCTGTAGCAAATTTTCGTCATGATGCTCTATTGGAAATGGAAAATATTATCTTATCAGATCGTATCCCATTATTAGTTGGAGGGAGTATGTTATATTTTAAAGCATTATTATATGGTTTGTCATCATTACCCTCGTCTGATATTAAAATTCGCTTAAAAATTAAAATGCATGCTAAGAAATTTGGTTGGATGGCTATTTATGATTGGTTAAAACGTGTTGATCCTATATCTGCATATAGAATACATCCTAATGATCAACAGAGATTATCTCGTGCATTAGAGGTTTTTTTAATTTCTGGAAAAAGTTTAACTGAATTAACTAAAACTGTAGAATCAAAATTACCTTATAGTGTATTACAGTTTGCTCTTTTACCTAAAAATCGTAAAATGCTTTATGATCGTATCGAGATGCGGTTTCTAAAAATGTTAAATTTAGGTTTTGAGGATGAGGTCATTAATCTTTATGCTAGAAAAGATATACATGAGGATCTACCAGCTATTCGTTCTATTGGTTATCGACAAATATGGTCATATTTGTCAGGTAAAATAAGTTATGATGAAATGGTTCATAGCAGTATATGTGCAACACGTCAATTAGCTAAACGGCAAATTACATGGTTAAATAGATGGAAAAATCTACATAAACTAGATATTTCTGATATAGAAGAATCTATTAAATATATTAATAAAGTACTAAATATTAATAAATCAGTACAGAGGATACTAGCTAGATATTAATAATTCAGTTGATTTAGTAATTTAATTTAGTAATTTTACTATTTATGTATAAAAAGTGATAAAATTATAATTTTTATTGAATATTTATTTTTTCTATCTATCAAGGTTCTTAGTTAAAACAATAAAATAAGGAAAATAAAGAATGGCTAAAGGGAAATCTTTGCAAGATCCGTTCTTAAATGTGTTACGGCGTGAAAGGGTTCCAGTTTCCATTTATTTAGTTAATGGTATTAAATTACAAGGTCAAATAGAATCATTTGATCAATTTGTAATTTTATTAAAAAATACAGTAAGTCAAATGGTATATAAACATGCTATTTCTACTGTAGTTCCCTCTCGTCATGTATCTCATCATAGTAGTCAAGGTTGTAATACAAATTTAGGTAATTACAATACAGGCAATATTGTAGTGTCACAAAATAATGATACAACTAAATAATTGTGTTGATTATTTGAACAGGTAAAATTCATATATATGAAATTTTGATTATTAGTTTACCTGTTCAGATTTCTTAAATTTAAGTATTTTTTTACGAAAAAGAAATATTCTTTCATCTATTTTTTGAATAACCTAAAATTTATTTTTTATAATTGATAGTACATTTTCTCTATAACTTTATTAAAAATAAAAATTAATACTTAAATGATTAATATCTTTATAAAGAAAGACATTTTGTAAATTTATTTTGATATCTAATTAATCTATTTTAATTATGTGATATAATAAAAATATATTAAATATTATAAATTATTATAATATAAGTATAATATGTAATGATTTGGTTATTATAAAAAAATTATTGAGATATTTAGTATATAAGAGTTTAATGAAATTTGAGATATTTTTCAATATATTAAGTTTTGTATATAATTTAAAAAAAATTATTTTTTTATTTAAAAACTTTGATAAATAACTTATGCTATGTTTTAGTTAATTTTTAATCAATAAATGAAGTGTTCATAACATATTAAACAATATACATTTAGTTATAATATTAACACAATTTATAATTATTTTATAATAAAATTATTAAAAATCCTTAGTATAATATTCTAATATTACTATTAGAATTTTTAATTAAATTTTTACTTGTAATTATATCTTTAGTATTTTAGATTAAAATTATAAAAATAAGCATAATAATTTTAATTAATTTTAATTAAAATTAATTAAAATTAATTAAAATTCATAATCCATAAATTTCTAGAAATTTATAATAAATAAATTAATGAATAAATTTAGTTATATTGATTATTAGTATAAAACATTAAATAATCACATAATTATTTTTGTTTATATTTATTTGTAATATATCAATATATGAATAATTTTTATAATTATTATGAAAACTAACCTAATTTTTATTAAAAAGTTATTTATTCTTAGAATGAAAATATTTCGGTAACTAAAATATATGTTTATTTATTAAATTTTATAAATTAAAAATGATCTAAATATAAAAGAAAATTATGGTAAAATCATAATTTATTTAGTATGTTAGTTGTTAATTTAATAATCTATATTAACTAAAATTATTTATTGAAAATTTTTAATTACATGCATTTTAAACAATTAATTAAAATATAGTAAATTATAAATAAAATAAAAAAATTAAGAATAAAGATTATAATTTAAGCGTTTTAGAAATAATTATAACGAATGGGAGCTATAACATGGCGTGGAATCAGCCCGGTAACAACGGACAGAACCGCGATCCGTGGGGAAGCAACGATAGTGGCGACTCCAGTGGTAATAAAAGTAATCAAAAAAAGAAACCAAATAATCTTGATGATTTATTCATTAAGTTAAGTCGCAAAATTATAGATTTAGGTGGTAATTATAAGGGTAAAAATAGCTTTGGCTTTGGTAATCAAAATAATATTAATTTAAATATAAATAACCGTTTTATATCTTTTATTATTACTTTATTAATAATCGTTTGGTTTATTAGTGGTTTTTATACAATAAAAGAAAGTGATCGTGGTATTGTTTTTTTGTTTGGTAAATATAGCTATACAGTAGAACCAGGTTTAAATTGGAAACCTACTTTTATTGAAAAAGTAATTTCTGTTAATGTGGAAACTATACGTGAACAAGCTACTAGTGGCATGATGTTAACTTCTGATGAAAATGTTATTCAAGTGGAAATGAATGTACAGTATCGTGTAACAGATCCTACTTGTTATTTATTTAATGTGACTAATCCTAATAATAGTTTACGTCAAGCTATAGATAGTGCAGTGCGCGGAATTATAGGTCAATCAGATATGGAGCAGATATTGACAACAAAGCGTGCTTTTATTCGAGATGAAACACAAAAAGAACTAGAAAGTACAATAAAACCTTATAATATGGGTATAACAATATTAGATGTTAATTTTCAGGCAGCTCGCCCACCAGAAGCTGTTAAAGCAGCTTTTGATGATGTGATTGCTGCACGTGAAGAAGAACAAAAAACTATTCGTGAAGCACAAGCTTATCGTAATGAAGTATTGCCATTAGCAAAAGGTAATGCACAGAAATTAATTGAAGAAGCAATGGCTTATAAGGCAAGTGTAGTTTTTAAAGCAGAAGGTGAGGTCGCTAGTTTTTCTAAGATATTACCTGAATATCATGCAGCACCTCAAATTACTTGTGAACGTTTATATATTGAAACTATGGAGAAATTATTAGGTAATACTCGTAAAGTAATTGTGAATGATAAAAGTAATAGTGTTGTCATATTGCCATTAGAACAAATATTAGATATCAGCAAAAAAAATAAAATTTTAGATGCAAATAAAATAAAAACATCAAAAATTATAAAAAAATCAGATAAATCTAATGATGCACCTTATTCATATAGTTATGGTACTAGTGATAATGCTCGTAGTAATAGTTCAACTCGTATTGGGAGACAATAATTATGCGTAGTAAATCACTATTTAGTTTTATTATAGGTTTATTGTTGTTTTTATTATATATTTCAATTTTTACAGTTCAACAAACAGAAAGAGTTATTATTTTACGGTTTGGTAAGGTTGTGCGTGATAGTAATAATAAACCTATTATTTATGGTCCTGGATTACATATAAAAATACCATTGATTGAAAAAATAAAAATATTAGATGCACGTATACAGACACTAGATGTACAAGCAGATCGTTATCTAACTAGAGAAAATAAGGATTTAATGGTTGATTCTTATTTAAAATGGAAAATTATTGATTTTAATCGTTATTATGTTGCTACCGGTGGGGGTAATGCTTATCAAGCTGAGACTTTATTGAAACGTAAATTTAGTGATCGCCTACGTTCAGAATTTGGTTGTTTAAATGTAAAAGATATTATTACTGATTCTAGAGGAAGATTAACTGTTGATGTACGTGATGCACTTAATAAAGGTTCTAGTTCAGATATTGTTGTTATAAATAACATGAACAATAATATTGATTATCCTAATATCTATTCTAATAAAGATATTAGAAATAAAATAGATATTTTTAATTCAAATAGTATAGCTGCATTAGGAATTGAAGTTGTGGATGTTCGCATTAAACGTATTGAATTACCAAGTGAAGTTTCTGAAGCTATATATCAACGTATGCGTGCTGAACGTGAGGCTGTAGCAAGACAGCATCGTTCACAAGGTCAAGAAGAAGCAGTTAAGATACGGGCTGCAGCAGATAAAAATGTCACAGAAACATTGGCTAAAGCTAAACGTACTGCACTTAAATTACATGGTGAGGGAGATGCAATAGCATCTAAGTTATTTGCTGATGCTTTTAATCAAGATCCTGATTTTTATGCTTTTATTCGTAGTTTACGAGCGTATAAAAAAAGTTTTAATAAAAATGGTGAAGATGTAATGGTATTGAGTCAAGATACAGATTTTTTCCGATATATGAAAGCACCTACTAAATAATGATAATATTAAGCAACCAATTTTATGAAAATAGAAAGATTTATTATTACTGAATAACATAGATAAGCCCGCATAACGCGGGCTTATCTATGTTATTCAGTAATAATAACATATTTTTGATATTATAAATTATTTATAAATAATAATTCTTATACTTTGATTTTTAAGTAAATGAGTGAATTTTAAAATGAGCAAAAATGTTGTTGTATTAGGTACCCAATGGGGTGATGAAGGTAAAGGTAAAATAGTAGATTTATTAACTAAGTATGTAAAGTATGTTGTTCGTTATCAAGGTGGGCATAACGCTGGTCATACTATCGTAATAAATGGTGAGAAAACAGTACTTCATTTAATCCCATCAGGAATTTTGCATAAAAATGTTATTAGTGTCATTGGTAATGGTGTAGTATTAGCACTTGATGCTTTGATGGATGAAATAAAAAAATTAGAATTGCGTGGTGTTCCTGTGCGTAAACGTTTGAAAATTGCAGCATCTTGTTCATTAATTTTACCCCACCATGCTGCTTTAGATAAAGCACGTGAAAAAGAATTAGGTATCAAATTATTAGGTACTACAGGTAGGGGTATTGGTCCTGCTTATGAAGATAAAGTTTCTCGTTCTGGAATACGTATGTGTGATTTATTTAATAAGCATACTTTATCAGCTAAGTTAAAAGAAATTATTGATTATCGGAATTTTCAATTAGTTAATTATTATAAAGTTCCTGCAATTGATTATCAAAAAACGTTAGATGATATTATGTTTATGGCTGATATGTTTACTTCTATGATTGTTGATTCAGCTAATTTGTTATATCAAGCATATAAGAATGGTGAATCAGTTATGTATGAAGGTGCGCAAGGAACATTATTAGATATTGATCATGGTACATATCCATATGTAACCTCGTCAAATACAACTGCTGGTGGAGTTGCTACTGGTTCTGGATTAGGTCCTCTTTATATTGATTATGTTTTGGGAATTTTAAAGTCTTACTCAACTCGTGTTGGCAATGGACCTTTCCCAACTGAATTATCAGATGAAATTGGAAAATATTTACGTAAGAAAGGTAAAGAATTTGGTGCGACAACTGGTCGTTATCGCCGTACTGGATGGTTAGATATCGTTGCTATCAACAGAGCTATTCAAATTAATTCACTTTCTGGATTTTGTTTAACTAAGTTAGATGTATTAGATGGTTTAAAGGAAATAAAAATTTGTGTTTCTTATTGTAAACCAGATGGCACGAAATTAACAATAACACCATTAATGTCAGAAGAATGGTCAGTTTTAGAACCTATATATGAGATTTTACCAGGATGGAATAAGAATACTTTTGGAATGACTGAATATAAACAATTACCTAATGAAGCAATTAACTATATTAAACGAATTGAAGAATTAACTGGTATACCTGTAAATATTATTTCTACAGGTCCTGAACGTCATCAAATAATAATATTAAAAAATCCTTTTGATGCATAATTTTAAAAAATAAATGTAAATAAGTAATTTATTATATAATTAATACTTTTTTTTAAAAAAATTATTATTTTTATGATTATTGTATAGATTTTGGTTATAGAGAATTAATATAAATGATAAAAAAAATTTTATATAAGTACCTAGTAGATGAAAAATATTATTTACCAATTTGTGAATCCATTTTGAAATTATTAACAAAATTTACCATACCTATTAGCCAAAAAAAGATAGCTAAAATACTAAAATTAACTAAAGAAGAGGAATTAAAAACTTTGTATCATCTTTTACAAATGATGGAATATAATAAGCAATTGGTATCCACTTCCAGTAAATATTATGCGTTACCGGAGAATATTAATTTATTAAAAGGTGTTGTTATTGGTCATCATAATGGTTTTGGTTTTTTGCGAGTATATGGCAAGAAAAAGGATATGTATATCTCTTCAAAAGAAATGAAAAAAGTATTACATGGTGATTTTGTTCTTACACAACAATTATATAAAGATGGCCGAGAAAGTAAAGAAGAAGTACATATTATTCGAGTCCTTATCCCCAGAAATAATCATATTATTGGACGTTATTTAAATGAATCTGGAATTGGATATGTAATCCCTGAAGATCGTAGATTATCATTTAATATTTTTGTTTCTCCAGAGAACATTAATGGTGCTAATATAGGCAATATAGTTGTTGTAGAGATGACTACTAGGCCATTAAAAAATATCAAAGCATCAGGAAATATTATAGAAATATTAGATGAAAAAGTTAGTATTAATATGGCTATAGAGGTTGCATTAAGAACTCATGCAATTCCTTATATTTGGCCACAAGCAGTAAAAAAACAAGTTTCTAGACTTTCTAATAAAATTTCTATATCAGAAAAAAAAAATCGGGTTAATTTATGTCATCTACCTTTAGTCACTATTGATGATGACGATGCTAGTGATTTTGATGATGCAGTATATTGCAGTTTACAGGAAAATAGAAGTTGGTGTTTATGGGTTGCGATTGCTGATGTCAGTTATTATGTCCATCCACAAACTGCTTTAGATATTGAAGCTATCAAACGTGGAAATTCAGTGTATTTCCCGTCACGCGTAATACCAATGTTACCTGAAATTTTATCTAATGGATTGTGTTCATTAAAACCTTCAGTGGAAAAGCTTTGCTTGGTATGTGAAATGCAATTATCAGAACAAGGACAAATGATTTCATATAAATTTTATGAAGCAGTAATGTGTTCTCATGCTAGATTAACGTATAACAAAGTTTGGAGAATTTTACGGGGTGACAAAAAATTACGTCTGTATTATATTAATTTAATACCACATTTAGAACAGCTTTATCATTTATATAAAACAATATATAGTTCACGTTTGAAAAGAGGAGCTATTTCATTTAAAACCACAGAAGTTAAATTTATTTTTGATAAAAAAAAACAAATTAAGCGGATAGAAAAAATTAAACGTAATGATATACATAAATTAATAGAAGAATGTATGATTTTAGCAAATATGGCGGCTGCTAATTTTGTTGAGAAAAATAAAGAACCTAGTTTATATCGTATCCATGAGAGTCCTTCAAAAGATAGTATTATAAATTTACGTACAATATTAAGTGAATTTGGTTTACAATTATCAGGAGGTATGAATCCTAGGACTGCTGATTATGCTAATATTATGGATAAAGTTAATAAGCATTTAGATTATGAATTATTACAAATGATAATTTTGCGCTCAATGAAACCGGCTTTTTATTATCCGAAAAATATTGGACACTTTGGATTAGCATTGAAATCTTATGCTCATTTTACTTCACCTATTCGTCGTTATTCAGATTTATTATTACATCGTTCTATTAAATATATTTTATCTACTGATCAGAAAAACAGCGATAATATATTAACACCAACTGGTGGTTATCATTCATATGCTAATAATTTATTCTCATTAGGTGAGATTTGTTCAATGGCAGAACGGCGAGCTGATGAAGCGATTAGAGATGTTTATGATTGGTTAAAATGTGATTTTATGAAAAATCAAGTTGGTAATGTATTTAATGGTATTATTACTAGAATAACAGATTTTGGTTTTTTTGTACGCTTAAAAAATATTTTAATTGATGGTTTAGTACATATTTCTTCACTTAATAATGAATATTACTTTTATGATAATATTAGAAATCGACTTATTGGTGAATTATCAGGAATAGAATATCATCTTGGTGATAAAGTGAAAATTAGAGTTGAAGCTATACATATGAATATTCGAAAGATTGATTTTAAGCTTTTATCGATTTTGCGTAAAGTAAAAAAATAAAATAGTTTTTAAAAAAATTATTTAAAATTATGAAAAATTTTAGTAATTTAAATTTAAAAATTATTTATCATTTTAAATTATATTTATTAATTAATAAATTTATGAGCGAAATTATTTATGGTATTTATGCAGTAAAAACTTTATTAGAACAAAACCCTATGCGGTTAAAAAAAATTTATGTTATTAAGGATTCAAAATATAACCGTTTATTATCAATAATTAATCAAATTAAAAAATTAAATATCATGATTACGATTACCAATCGTCAATGGATGGATAAGTATACAAGATATGCTGTTCATCAAGGTGTTATCGCTCTTATAAAACCTGAAAGGCAATATCAAGAAAGTGATTTAAATATTATTATTTCTCAAGTAAAATCGCCTTTTTTGCTTATTTTGGATTGTATTAATGACCCTCATAATTTAGGAGCTTGTTTACGTAGTGCAGAAGCTGCTGGTATTGATGCTGTTATTTTACCAAAAGATAAATCAGCTCAGTTGAATAGTACTGTTAAAAAAGTTGCTTGTGGTGCAGCTGATAATATTCCATTAATTAGAGTTACTAATCTTGCACGTACTTTATATAAATTAAAGGAATATCATCATATTTGGATAGTTGGCACTTCAGATAAAGCTAGTAAAACACTATATGATAGTAAATTAATTGGTTCTATAGCATTAGTTATGGGTTCAGAAGGTTATGGAATGCGTCGATTAACAAGTAAATATTGTGATGAGTTAATTAGTATTCCTATGAAAGGAATAGTTTCATCTTTAAATGTTTCTGTAGCAGCTGGAGTGTGTTTATTTGAAGCAGTACGTCAACGTAGAAATTATTTAGAATGATAAAACTAAAATAATATTATAGCTATATTTATAATATAGCTTAGTACTAGATTAATAACCATTTATTTAATAATTGTAATGTAATTAAAAATTACATATAATATCATATATAAAAAATATTATGTTTTAACTGAATTCTATCAGTTCCTTCTTCTAAATAAATTTATTGATTTTTAATACTAGGTATAATTAATCTATAAGGAGCAAATTCATGCGTCATTATGAAATCATATTTATGATTCATCCAGATCATAGTGATCAGATTACAGATATGATTGAACGTTATAATAAATCAATTAGTGAATATAAAGGTAAAGTTCATCGTTTTGAAGATTGGGGTCGACGTCAATTGGCTTATCCAATCAATAAATTACACAAGGCACATTATATTTTAATGAATATTGAAGTACCACAAAATTATATTTTTAATTTAGAAACAAATTTTCATTTTAATGAAATTATCATACGTTATATAATTATTCGTGTTAAGTCTGCTATTACAGAGTCTTCACCTATGATGACCTCTAAAGATAATCGATGTCTGTCTAATTTAACTGATGAAAATCTAAAAGAGAGTCATGTAAATTATAATAAATAATCTTATTTTTTAATAGTAAAATATTACTATTAGGTCAATGTTATATAAAAAATAAAAAACATAATCTTTTTTACTAAGAAAGATTTTATTAAATATAGTTTGCAAATGTTTTTTATCATATCTTGCTGTTAAGCAAGATTATATTTACTATTATAGGTGTTATTATAGTTATTTAACTAAAATTGTAAAGATTTGATCTTCTAATTATTTAAAATTAAATCAAATATTGATTTATTAATATTATAATTTTATTAAACTAATTTGGTATTTTATATATGATATATCATGAAATTGATAAATTTTGGAGAATATTAAAATGACACGTTATTTTCGTCGTCGAAAGTTATGTAGGTTTACAGCAGAAGGAATTAAAGAGATTGATTATAAAGATATATTAATGTTAAAAAATTATATTGCTGAAAGTGGTAAAATTGTACCTAGTCGTATAACTGGTACTCGTGCAAAATACCAACGTCAACTAACTCGTGCTATTAAGAGAGCACGTTATTTATCTTTATTACCATATACAGATAATCATCAATAATTATTATATTTTACTATATTAATTAAAGGAAAATGAAATATGCAAATTATTCTATTAGACAAGGTAGAAAATTTAGGTGATTTAGGTGATTATGTTAATGCTAATGCTGGTTATGTCAGGAATTATTTAATTCCACGTGGAAAAGCTATGCTTGCAACTAAAAAAAATATTGATTTTTTTGAAGCACGTCGTGTTGAATTAGAAAATAAATTAGCAAATATTTTAGATATTGCAAAAGACAAAGCTAATAAAATTAATTTATTAACAGTGTTAACAATTTCTTCTAAAGCTGGTGAGGGTGGTAAATTATTTGGTTCTATAGGTGCTCGTGATATAGTACAGAGCCTTGTTAAGCATGGTATTAATATAAATAAAAATGAAGTTCGGTTACCTAATGGTTTATTACGTAATACTGGTGAATATGAAATACATTTTCAATTGCATAGAGAGGTTTTTGTAAAACTACAAGTTAATATTATTGCTGAATAACTATCTTTTTCTTTTTGTTTAGAATTATATAAAGTAAAATATCATAAAATATTGTGTAAAGATAATTACATTTATATATTTTATAATTCTAATAATTAATATAAATATAAATAAATTTTATTTATTATTGTATAATAAGTGATTAAAAATAATTAAAATAATTATAAGATATAAATTAAATCTTAGATATATAATAATGATAATTATAGATAATTAATTAAAGAAATTTTAATTAATTAAGTTCTCTATAGTTTATTTAATATTTGGTAATTGTTTCATTAAAAAAATAATTTATTTTAAATAATTTTATAATTCGTAATTCAGATTATTATTAATAATATAGTTGTCTATATAAAATAATTAAATGCTGATAAGTTCAAAACTATGATGCTTTATGAGTTAAAAATAATAAGATATATTATCTTATTATTAATAGATAATAAAGGTAATAAGATGAGAAATTATAAACTGTTAGTGTGATGATAATAATCATTTATTTTTTGATTAATGTTTTATTATCATAAACTAAAAAGTTATTAAAAATCATGGGTAAATTTTTTGAGTTATTATTAATATTAGATAATAATTAGTTAAATAGTAAATATTAAGTGAATAAAGATAAAGATCTTTTGTAAATAAGAGTGTGATATGTAGCATTAATTCATTGCTGTAGTAACTGCTATAAGATGTTACTCTATTAATTAATATCGCAAATATATTTGATAATATATATCTATAATTTAAAGATTATTGGATCTACTTAATTAGTTATTATAATAATATATATAAATTAAAATAAATATTAATATCATTATAAGTTGTTTTTTGCTTGTTAAAAATAAATAAATAATTTAATTATATATTTTATTTCTTAAAGTGCTTTATCATATCATATTAAGCATATTATTGTTAAATTTAGTTCATTTAAACGATATGTATTATGAAAAGTAAAAAAATATTTTTTTACACTAATAACTTTTTATTGAATTTGCATAAGCCAAAAATATTTTTTATTTAGATGCACGTTCAAAAGCAGAAATAATTTCTGATTTTGCTACATTAATATCCCCCCAATTTTCAATTTTTACCCATTTTTTTTGTTCTAAATTCTTATAGTGTTCAAAAAAATGTTGAATTTGAGATTTTAATAATTTAGGCAAATCTTGAATATCTTTAATGTCATTATATTCTTTAGTCAATTTAAAATGGGGTACAGCGATTAATTTTACATCTTCACCTGATTCATCTTTCATTTTTAATACACCTATTGGACGACAACGAATTACTATTCCTGTTTGTAGAGGATAAGGTGTTGGCACTAATACATCAACTGGATCTCCATCAAGCGAAAGTGTATGATTTATATATCCATAATTACATGGATAGAACATAGTGGTAGATATAAATCGATCTACAAATATATTGCCAGTATTTTTGTCTACTTCATATTTTATTGGATTAGTATTTGCTGGAATTTCTATAATGACATATATATCTTCAGGTAAATTTTTTCCAGCTGGAACATTATTTAAGCTCATAAAATATCCTTTTAAAAATTAAATATTTATTATATATATGTACATTATAGATATTTGTAAATCAAAGAAGTAATTATTAATTATAATTTATTTTATAATAAAAATGTTTTTCTGAAAAGGAAAATAAAATAATAATTTATAAAAGTATATTTCATATATTTTAGTATATTGTTAACATTAAATATATTTTAACAATATTTTTAAAATTATTAAAGTTTAATATATTTTAAATAATATATATTTTTACTGTAAAATTACATTATTAATCTTTATAATACATTATAAAGATAAAATTTATTTTTATAAAAATTAAGTTTTTTAAAATATAAAAAAATAATTTCAGTAATTTTGTTTATAATAATAATTAATAGTAAATTAATAATTAGCAGTAAAATACTAATATATATTCAGAATTATTAATTATTAATCTATTTGTAATTTTTAATTATAATTAATTAATATTTTATGTAAGTATTATAATACTTTGCTTTTATGATTATTTTTGAATAAATAAAATTTAATTTATTATATGGAATTGTTTTTAATTTTAGTTGTTTTCAAAAAAAATTAGCATAAAGTATATAAAGGAGTATTAAGTATGAAAGTTGTTATTCTTGGAGCAGCTGGTGGCGTGGGGCAAGTGCTTGCATTACTTCTTAAAAATCAGCTACCAGCAGGAACAGATCTTTCTCTTTATGATATTTCTTCTGTAATTATTGGTATCGCTAAAGATTTAGATCATATTCCAACTGATGTAAATGTGATTGGCTATACTAGTATAAATTATGTATCTGCACTTCAAAATGCTAATATAGTATTAATTGCAGCTGGTATTACAAGACAACCTAATATGAATCGTTCAGATTTATTTAATACTAATGCTATTATTATTTTTAATTTGATCAAAAAAATTGCTTATAACTGTCCTAAGGCATTAATTGGAATTATTACTAACCCCATTAATGCAATGGTCCCTTTGGCAGCTAAAGTATTAAAAAAAAATGGGGTTTACAATAGAGATAGATTATTCGGTATAACAACATTAGATGTTATCCGTTCTAATATTTTTGTTGCTAAATTAAAAGGCAAAAAAGCTCAAGATATTGAAGTAGTAGTTATTGGTGGTCATTCTAAAATGACTATTTTACCATTACTATCTCATATTCCAGATATTAGTTTTAATCTTAAAGAAATAGAATACTTAACTAGTTGTATACAGAATGCTGGTACTACAATTGTTGAAGCAAAATTAGGTTGTGGATCAGCTACATTATCTATGGGTTATGCTGCTACTCGTTTTTGTTTATCTTTAATCCAAGGTTTATATGGTAAAGAAAATGTAATCGAGTGTGCTTATATAGAAAGTGATATTGGATACACTAGTTTTTTTGCTCATCAAATCAGTTTAGGTATAAATGGTATAAAGGATAGATTCCCTATTGGTATTATTAGCAAATTTGAAAAAAAATTGCTAGAAAATATGTTAGATGAACTTAATAAAGATATTAAGTTAGGTGAATATTTTGTTGAAAACATGATATAAAATAAATATTAATAATAGTTATTAAAATTTTAAAATTTTTTATATTTTATAATCTAATAATATTATAATACATAAATATTTTATATTGTATTGATTAGTACTTTAAAAGTAGAATAATCTTAAAGTGATAAATTCTAAAAAATAATATATTATGATGTATGTTGAATTGAAATATATACTAAACTAATCAAAGCATCTTTATATGAGGTGTCAGATAAAATATCAAGAGCTTTAATTGCCTTATCTGCCTCTTCTTTAGCTCTTTTTTTAGTATATTCTAGGGAACCACAACGTTTCATAGTAATCAGTATGATATCCAGTAAATTTCGGCCATTACCTTTTTTTATTAAATTACGAATAAGTTTTGATTCTTCTTTAGTACCATTTTCCATTGCGTGAAGTAAAGGTAATGTTAGTTTACCTTCATTTAAATCATCACCAATATTTTTCCCAAAAGTACTACTATTTGAATCATAATCCATAAGATCGTCAATCAATTGAAATGCAGTTCCAAGATAACGACCATAATTTCGTAGAGCTTGCTGTTGTGTATCATTAGCACCTGATACAATTGCTGATGCATGTGTTGTTGCTTCAAATAATCGTGCAGTTTTGCTATATATTATCTGCATATAAGTATTTTCAGTGATATTTGGATTATTACAATTTATTAATTGTAAAATTTCACCTTCAGCAATAATATTTGTTGCATCAGACATTAATTTTAGAATTGGTAGAGAATTGAGTTCTGTCATCATTTGAAAAGATTTAGTATAGATGAAATCTCCTACTAATACACTAGCTGCGTTGCCAAAAATAGCATTTGCAGTTCTTTTACCACGTCGCAAAAGTGATTTATCAATTACATCATCATGTAGTAAAGTAGCTGTATGAATAAATTCAACTAATGCAGCTATATTAATATGGTTTTCCCCTTTATATCTAAGCGCTTTTCCGATTAAAATAGCAATCATTGGTCTAATTTTTTTACCTCCAGAACTAATAATATAGTTGCCTAATTGATTAATTAAGTGTATATCTGAATTTAATTGATTTAAAATTATTTTATTAACTGCTTCCATATCTTTTGCAGTTAATTTTATAATTGATTTTAGATTCATTTTATAAAATTTCTATTTAAATAACATTATTGAGTAATATTGTTTTATTTTGTTTATTTTGATATTAATTGTACTGTAAAATTAATTACAAATGAATGTTTAGATATATTTTATAAGGCTGATTTTTATTATTAATTTTGTATTGTTTTAATTGGAGTTCGTATGTATGCAATTTTCAAAAATGGGGGCAAGCAATATAAAATTAGAGAAGGTGAAATAATTCGTCTAGAGAAATTAAATGCTAAAACAGGTGTCATTGTTGAGTTTGATCAAATATTAATGATAGTGGATGGTAATAATATTAAAATTGGTACTCCTACTATTAAGGACGCTAAAATAACTGCTGAAGTCGTTGCTCATGGACGTGAGAAAAAAATTAAAATTATCAAGTTTAAGCGCCGTAAACATAGCCGTAAACAAAAAGGTCATCGACAATGGTTTAGTGATGTTAAAATTATTAATATTTTTTAATTATTACTTAGGAAATCAAGTTATGGCTCATAAAAAAGCTGGAGGCTCGACGCGTAATGGTCGTGATTCTAAATCAAAGAGATTAGGTGTGAAACGTTTTGGTGGTGAATTTGTCGTTCCTGGTAGTATCATCGTTCGTCAAAGGGGCACTAAATTTCACGCTGGAAACAATGTTGGATGCGGTCGAGATTATACTTTATTCGCATTAATAGGAGGGAAAATTGAATTTGAAATTAAAGGAATTAAAAATCGTAAATATGTAAGTATTAATCCTAGCTAATTATTTCTTTATAAATAGCATAAAAATCATAGCAAAATTTTGCTGTGCCTTTTATGCTATTTTCATAAAATGAAAATATAGTTTTTAATATATAGAGAAAATGATGAAATTCATTGATAAAGCTAGAATCTTAGTTATAGCTGGTGATGGTGGAAATGGTTGTATTAGTTTCCGTCGTGAGAAATATATTCCTAAAGGTGGTCCTAATGGTGGTGATGGTGGTGATGGTGGTGATGTTTACCTATTAGCTGATGAAAATTTTAATACATTAATCAGCTATAAATTTAAGAAAATCTTTAGAGCAGAACGAGGTCAAGATGGTAAAAGTCGTAATTGTACAGGCAGGAGAGGTAAAGACATTATAATTAAAGTGCCAGTAGGTACACGAGTAAGTAATTTTTTAAATAATAAAGAAGTTATTTGTGACATGGTGTTTCATAATCAGAGTTTTATGATAGCAAAAGGTGGATTTCATGGTTTAGGAAATGCTAGATTTAAATCATCAATAAATAGAAGTCCACGTCAAAAAACTATGGGGACAAAAGGAGAAACAAAAGAATTATTACTGGAATTGATATTATTAGCTGATGTAGGTCTTTTAGGTATGCCAAACTCAGGAAAATCTACTTTTATTCGCTCAGTTTCATCTGCAACACCCAAAATATCAACTTATCCATTTACTACTTTATCGCCAAGTTTAGGTGTAGTAATTATAAATATTTGTTCTAGATTTATTATTGCTGATATCCCTGGATTAATTCAGGGAGCTGCAGATGGTGCAGGATTAGGCATTCATTTTTTGCAACATTTAGAACGTTGTAAGATGCTTTTGCATATTATTGATATTTGTCCAATAGATGGTTCTGATCCAATCGAACACATTAAAATAATTGATGCAGAGTTGAAAAAATACAGTGTAAAACTAACACAAAAACCTAGGTGGTTAGTATTCAATAAAATTGATCTTTCAGTTTCTGAAAATATTAATAATCGTATTAAAACTATTATCCAAGCATTAAAATGGAAAGATAGATATTATCAGATTTCTGCTGTTAATTTTATAGGAACTAAATTACTTTGTTTGGATATTATGAGATTTATAGAATCTTATTCTAAAAATATATCTATACATGAAACTAAACTAAAATAACGCTATATTTATATAAGACTAATTTTTATATATAATTATATCTATTAATGTAATTTATTTAATAATAAATAAAATTTATTAAAAGTTTAAATTAAGATAATATTTTAGAAAAATTAATTAATATTATTTTTATTTTAAAGATGCTAGAAAATAATTTATAATATGTAATATATTCTATAGTTTTATGATTATATGATAATTTTATTACTATGATAGTATATACCTATATAGATAGATAATAGTATATTATTAGTTGATTAATACTTTACATTTAATAATGTATTGTGAAATTATAGTATTATTAGTTAGTACTAAATTTTACTGTAATTATAATACATATTATTTTTCTTACTATAAAAATACCTGAAATGTGATCATATTATTAGTTTATTTAGTCAGTAATCTATTGTTAATATTTTGATTTTTAAAATATAATAAGTTAAAATGCAATATTTTAAATATAAATTTAAATGACTTAGTATTAAGTATATATGATATTTTAATTCAAATAACTAATTTAAACTGTGAAATATTTGTTATAATAATGAATTAAAATCATATTTTTAGTTTTAAATTTTATTTTTTAAAAAGTAGTAATTTATTTAAATTAATAAAAATTTAATATTTCTTTAAGTTAGAAGAATCAGAGGAATTTATGAATGAAACGGATTCCAATGACTATACGTGGTGTAGAAAAATTACGTAAAAAATTAGAGTTTTTAAAAAACATTCGTCGTCCTGAAATAATTTCTGCCATTGCAGAAGCTCGTAAACATGGTGATTTGAAAGAAAATATAGAATATCATTCAGCTCGTGAGCAACAAGGATTCTGTGAAGGCAGTATTCAAGAAATTGAAGCAAAATTATCTAATGCACAAATTATTGACGTAACAAAAATTAAAAATGAAGGCCGAGTAATATTTGGCGCAACAATAATTTTATTTAATATCATAATAAATGAAAATGAAACTTATCGTATTGTTGGTGATGATGAATCTGATATAAAGGAGAATTTGATTTCTATTAACTCTCCTATAGCAAGAGGTTTAATTGGAAAAACTACTGGCGATGAAGTAATAATCAATACTCCTGGTGGTAATGTTAAATATAAAATTTTAAGAGTACAGTATATTTGAAAATTATTTTTTTGTTTTTGCAGAAAAATTAGATAATGTTTTTGAAATGGTATAGTATTTTTTTATAGTTATAAAAGTTATCTATTTTAGATAAAGCAATATTAATATAAATACAGCAAATACAAATTTAAATTTAATTTCATGATTTTTTCATTACTTTTATTTTAAAATTTATTATTATATGTATTATAAAAATTATTTTTTGAATAATTATATTGACTGTGTTGGTTACATGTAGTTTTTTAAAAAAAATTTAAGTATTTATTTTAAATTATTTTTTATTAAGTGTTAATATAGTATAGTTTATACAACTTTTAAACAAATTTTAGTATTTTTATTTATTTTATAAAATAAAAGTTATCATATATTATATAGCAGAGTCTTACTCTGGTTTATTATTAATACTTAAGATTAAAAATAAAAATATTGTAGAGTTATAGTTAATGTATTTAAGCTAATAAATATTTGATTAGTTAAAGTTAATTAACATTTATTATTAGTTAATTATGTATAATTTAATGATGATTTTAATATAGATTTAGTTATTTATTTAGTTATTTACTTAATTATATAAGGCAAATTATTTATATAAGTGGATATTACAATAAATGTAATTCAAGCAAGTTGTTTATAAAATTTTTCATGACGGCAGGATGTAAAATACAGTATCTTATACGTTATCTATTTAATGAATTTGCAATTAAAGAGGTTTCATCCCTTGAGTGATATGGCTAAAAACCTGATTCTGTGGGTAGTTATTGCAGTAGTGCTTATATCTCTATTCCAGAATTTTGGTCCTAGCGATTCAAATAATCGCAAGGTGAATTATTCTACTTTTATAAATGAGTTAATTCAAGATCAAATTAGTGAAGTGCGGATTTCTGATCGTGAAATTAGTGTTAAGAAAACAGACAATAGTCGTTATACGACGTACATTCCAGTAAGAGAAGACTCAAGATTATTAGATACATTACTTGAAAGACATGTCACTGTTATTGGTGAACCACCTCAAGAACAAAGTTTCTTAGCAACTATTTTTATTTCCTGGTTTCCAATGTTATTATTAATTGGAGTTTGGATTTTTTTTATGCGCCAAATGCAAGGGGCTGGTGGTAAAGGTGCTATGTCTTTTGGCAAAAGTAAAGCTCGTATGTTAACAGAAGATCAAATCAAAACAACTTTTGCAGATGTTGCAGGTTGTGATGAAGCTAAAGAAGAAGTTAGTGAGTTAGTTGAATATTTGCGTGAACCTGGACGGTTTCAAAAGTTAGGTGGTAAAATTCCTAAGGGCATTTTGATGGTAGGTCCTCCAGGAACGGGTAAAACATTATTAGCAAAAGCTATTGCTGGTGAAGCAAAAGTTCCTTTCTTTACTATTTCTGGTTCAGATTTTGTAGAAATGTTTGTTGGTGTGGGTGCTTCTCGTGTTAGAGATATGTTTGAACAATCAAAAAAAACTGCACCTTGTATAATTTTTATTGATGAAATAGATGCTGTTGGTAGACAACGTGGTGCTGGTTTAGGAGGAGGACATGATGAACGTGAGCAGACACTTAATCAAATGCTGGTAGAAATGGATGGATTCGAAGGCAATGAAGGTATTATTGTTATTGCAGCTACAAATCGCCCAGATGTTTTAGATCCGGCGTTATTACGTCCAGGACGTTTTGATCGACAAGTTATTGTAGCTTTACCTGACGTTCGTGGTCGTGAACAGATTTTAAAGATTCATATGCGTCGTGTGCCTTTAGATCTTAATGTTGATGCTTCTGTATTAGCACGAGGAACACCAGGTTTTTCTGGTGCCGATTTAGCTAATTTAGTTAATGAAGCTGCACTTTTTGCAGCTCGGTGTAATAAATCTGTTGTTGCAATGTTAGAGTTTGAAAAAGCAAAAGATAAAATAATGATGGGCGCAGAGCGTCGTTCTATGGTTATGACAGAAGCACAAAAAGAATCTACTGCTTATCATGAAGCTGGTCATGCAATTATAGGACGTATTGTTCCAGAACATGATCCTGTTCATAAAGTAACAATTATCCCTAGAGGGCGTACTTTAGGTGTAACATTTTTTTTACCAGAGGGAGATCAAATTAGTGCAAGTAGACAAAAACTAGAAAGTCAAATTTCTACACTTTATGGTGGTCGACTAGCTGAAGAAATTATTTATGGATCAGAAAGAGTATCAACTGGTGCATCAAATGATATTAAAATAGCAACTAATCTTGCCCGTAATATGGTTACCCAATGGGGTTTTTCTGAAAAATTAGGCCCATTGCTTTATGCTGAAGAAGAAAGTGAAGTTTTTCTTGGTCGTTCATTTGCAAAAGTTAATCATATATCAGATGAAACTGCTAGGGCTATTGATAAAGAAATTAAAGCAATAATTGATCGTAATTATAAACGAGCCCATAAAATTTTAAATGATCATATGGATATTTTACATGCAATGAAGGATGCATTAATGAAATATGAAACTATTGATGCACTTCAAATAGAAGATTTAATGAATCGGCGTCCAGTTAGAACACCAGTTGGATGGGATGATAATAATATCACTACTACTATAAAGTATCCATTAAAAGAAAATTCAAAAAAGAACATTACTGTAACTCATGATGAAAATAGTTTACATGGACATGATTAATAATCATGGATATATAAATATATAAAAATAATTATAAATTAAAAATAAAAATATAGTTTAAGTTATAATTAATTTTTTGCTGTTTAGATAAACTTAAACATTATTAAATAAGCTTAGTATTATTTGCTATAATTCATTTAAAAATATTATTTTAATACATGAATATCATTTTTATTATTTAATTAATGCTAACTAAATTATAATTCAGTTAGTATATGAATTTGCGCTATATTAGTAATATTTTCATTTATAAAATAAATTACTTTTTTTTAATTTTTAAAAATATTGTAAAAATTATATTTACATGTATTTTTAACTTTTAGATGTATCTTTTTAGAATATTACAAAAATCTTATTTCATAAATAATAGTTGTCATTCTAGCAATAATAAGTATTTATTTTAAATAATGAGACAAGGAATTTTATAGTTAATTTAATTTATAAATCAGTTATAAATTAAGTATGCTTATATTCTTAACTCTTATGGTATAGCTAAAAAGTAGTTTTATATAAATTTAGTTTTATAGCCCTTCTATAATTTATGAAAAAAATATTAATTAACCTATATTGAAGATTTTTATCTTCAATTTGTATTTTATATTAAATAAGGTAATTATGAAAATTTCTACTAGAAATATGAATTTTAATTTTAATTCTCCTATTGTTATGGGGATATTAAATATTACTCCTGATTCTTTTTCTGATGGTGGATTATACAATTGTTATGATTATGCAGTTAAACATGCATCTAGTATGATAAAAGATGGTGCTTCAATTATTGACATTGGTGGCGAATCGACTAGGCCTGGTGCCCATAAAGTAAGTTTACAACAAGAACTGGAAAGGGTTATACCAATAATTAAAGCGGTTACTAAAAATTTTGATGTTTTAGTATCGGTAGATACATCTAAAGCTATTGTTATGGAAGAAGCATATAAAGCAGGAGTACATATTATTAATGATATTCGCTCATTGCATGAACCTGGTGCGTTAGAAGTTGCTTCAAAAACAGGGTTACCAATTTGTATTATGCATATGTTAGGTAGCCAGAAAATTATGCAAAAAAATATTAATTATAAAAATATAGTATCTGAAGTAAAAAAACAATTATTAAATGAAATTAATCGCTGTGAGATAAATGGTATTAAAAAAAATCGTTTAATCATAGATCCAGGTTTTGGTTTTGGTAAAAATTTAAATCATAATTATCAATTATTAGCAAAATTACATGAATTTAATAGTTTAGGAGTCCCATTATTAGTTGGTATGTCACGTAAATCTATGATAGGTGAATTGTTGAATGTGCCAACAAATAATCGACTTGTTGGTAGTATTAGTTGTGCAGTCATTGCAGCTATGAAAGGAGCACAAATTATTCGTGTCCATGATGTAAAAGAAACCGTACAAGCTATGAAAATTGTTCATGAAATCCTTTTAATAAAGGAAATGAATAATTATGAGTAAGCGCAAATATTTTGGTACTGATGGTATTCGTGGTAAAGTAGGAGAAAAACCTATTACTCCTGATTTTGTTTTAAAATTAGGTTGGGCTGCAGGTAAAGTATTAGCGCGCCATGGTTCTCGAAAAATAATTATAGGTAAGGATACACGTATTTCAGGTTACATGTTAGAATCTGCTTTAGAATCAGGGCTTGCGGCTGCCGGTTTATCAGCTGCATTTACAGGTCCTATGCCTACACCAGCAATTGCTTATTTAACAAGAACATTTCGTGCTGAAGCAGGAATAGTAATTTCAGCATCTCATAATCCATATTATGATAATGGAATAAAAATTTTTTCACTTAATGGAACTAAATTACCTGATGAAGTAGAAGAGGCGATAGAATTTGAGATGGAAAAACCACTTACATGTGTAAAATCTGCTGAATTAGGAAGAGCTAGTCGTATTGTTGATGCTGCTGGTAGATATATAGAATATTGTAAAGGAACATTTCCTAGTGATCAAAGTTTAAGTGGATTAAAAATAGTTTTAGATTGTGCTAATGGTGCAACATATCACATAGCACCAAATGTTTTAATTGAACTTGGTGCTGAGGTTATAACTATTTGTTGTGAACCAAATGGATTTAATATCAATAATGGTTGTGGTGCTACTGATGTTGTACTTTTGCAAAAATATGTTATAGCTGAAAAAGCAGATATTGGTCTTGCATTTGATGGTGATGGTGATAGAGTAATTATAGTTGATCATATGGGAAATAAAATTGATGGTGATCAAATACTTTATGTTATTGCTAGTAATGCACTTAAACAAGGCAAATTACATGGTGGTGTTGTTGGTACTTTGATGAGTAATATAGGATTAGAATTAGCATTACAAAAGTTAAATATACCTTTTATTAGAGCTAAAGTAGGTGATCGTTATGTATTAGAAACATTACAAAAACAAGGATGGCGTATTGGTGCTGAAAAATCAGGTCATATTATTTTATTAGATAAAACAACAACAGGTGATGGTATTATTGCAAGTTTACAAGTTTTAAGTGCAATCATACGAAATAATGTTAGTCTTTATGATTTTTGTCAAGATGTTGTATTAATGCCTCAAGTATTGGTTAATGTATATTTTTCAGGTAATTGTAATCCATTGGTTACAGAAGATGTTTTAAACGCTGTAAATAAAGTAGAAAATAAATTAAATAGTAGAGGCAGAGTGTTATTACGAAAATCAGGTACTGAACCTGTAATTCGGATTATGGTGGAAGGTGAAAATGAAAAAGAAATTAATATAATGGCTCATTTTATTGCACAAGTAGTACAACATGTAAAATAAGTAAAATTTTTATATAATATTACTTATAAAAATAAAAATTAATATTAGTAGTTTTTATATAAAAATAGTCTTGCTTATTATTTATTTTTTAGCTAATATAAAAAAGCTGCTTATTAATAATTAATTTATTGTAAGGTAATTAAATGTATATTACTTTTCTAGTTATTTTCTTATTAATTTCGGTATCTTTAATTTTAATGATACTACTACAGCCTAGTAAAGGTAGTGATATTGGGAGATCTTATAGTTTAAGTACTTCTACATCATTATTTGGTTCATCAGGACCAAATAATTTTTTAACAAAAATGACAACACTGTTTACAACGTTATTTTTTGTTATTAGTTTGGTTTTAGGAAATTTAACTACGAATACTAGTGTAAAAAATAAATGGGAAAATATTGGCAAATCTGTTACAGATAGTACTCCTAAAAATTTTAATAATTCTGTATCACCAATACATGGCATTCCTAATTAGTATTTTTACTTTTTATATTTTATTAAAAAGATTTCTTGTAGTGTTTAATTTCATTATATAAAAGCCGAGGTGGTGAAATTGGTATACATGCTATCTTGAGGGGGTAGTGCTCAATACAAGAGCATACGGGTTCAAGTCCCGTCCTCGGCATTATTTAGAAATGATGACTTATAATTTCTATAGATTACAAATTTTAAATTTAAAATATTAAAGCGGGATGGAGCAGATGGTAGCTCGTCGGGCTCATAACCCGAAGGTCGTCGGTTCAAATCCGACTCCCGCAACCACTTTTTCAAAAATAATCTATCTCAGAGGTTATCTTAATTTAATTACATCATTTTTATATTAAAAAAATGCTAAGTCAGGGATTTAAACCTCTTACTGGCAGTAATAAATATTCTCCAGTTATATGAAACCCCTATTTTCGGGGTTTTTTTATTTACAATAAATTTAATGAGTTATTTTTATATATATTTTATATTTAATTTTTTTTAAAAGGTTGAATTTATTTATGATCAAACAAAAATTAAAATCAATTATTCCAGCTTCTATAAAAGGCTTGGGTTTTGCATTTATTGGTTTGTAATTTATACGATTACAAATTTTAACTTTACTAGTTTATATTGATCATAAATATAATATTACAATTAATAATTATATAGATGTTAGCCATCAAATTAGTGCTATATTAGATATTGAAGATTCTATTACAGTAATTTATAACCTTGAGATATCTTCACTAGGAATTGAACTTTTATTATTTATTATTAGTGCTCATTATAAACGTTTTATTAGTAAAGAAGTTAACCTGACATTAAAAATAAAAATGCATAATTGTCATTAATGGAAAGAAATAATTAAATTTATTGATGACAGAATAATTATGATTACTGTAGATGGTAAGAATTAAGTGTTTTTATTAAAAAACATATAAAAAGCCAATTTGGTACCCATCTTTTAATAATAAATTTTGATGAGGTAACTAGGATGAATAAAGAAATTTTAGCTGTTGTAGAAGCTGTTTCTAATGAAAAATCACTTCCACGTGAAAAAATATTTGAAGTTCTTGAAACTGCACTAGCAACAGCTACTAAGAAAAAATACGAACAAGAAATTGACGTACGTGTCAATATTAATCGTAAAATAGGAGATTTTGACACTTTTCGTCGTTGGTTAGTAGTAGAAGAAGTCACGCAACCTACACGTGAAATTACTTTAGATGCTGCTAAATTTGAAAATTCATCTATTAAAATAGGTGATTATATAGAAGATCAAATAGAATCTATTACATTTGATCGTATTACGACTCAAACTGCAAAACAGGTAATTGTTCAAAAGGTACGTGAAGCTGAAAGAGCAATGGTAGTTGAACAATTTCGTAAGCAACAAGGTGAAATTATTACTGGTATAGTAAAAAAAGTAAATCGGGAAAATATTACATTAGATTTAGGTAATAATGCTGAAGGAATTATCTTGCGAGAAGATATGCTTCCTCGTGAAAATTTTCGAATAGGTGATCGTATTCGTGGCGTATTATATGATATACATCCTGAATCTAGGGGGGCTCAACTATTTATTACAAGATCTAAACCTGAAATGTTAATAGAATTATTTCGTATAGAAGTACCTGAAATTGGAGAAGAAATGATTGAAATTAAAGCTGCAGCCCGTGATCCAGGTTCTAGAGCAAAAATTGCAGTAAAAACTAACGATAAACGAATTGATCCAGTAGGTGCCTGTGTTGGAATGCGTGGCGCACGGGTACAAGCTGTATCAACTGAGCTTTGTGGTGAGCGTATTGATATTGTTTTATGGGATGATAATCCCGCACAATTTGTTATTAATGCTATGGCTCCAGCTGATGTTGCTTCTATTGTAGTTGATGAAGATAAATGTACTATGGATGTTGCTGTCGAAAGTAATAATTTAGCTCAAGCAATTGGTCGTAATGGACAAAATATCCGATTAGCATCCCAGTTACTAAAAAAACATCAAAGAGATGAAAAATGGGAATTAAATATCATGACTGCTGAAGAACTTGAAGCTAAGCATCAAGAAGAAGCACATACATCTATTAAAGCTTTCATTAAGTATTTAAATATTGATGAAGAATTTGCAGTTATTCTTGTTGAGAAAGGGTTTTCCACATTAGAAGAATTAGCTTATATACCAGTCAAGGAATTATTAAATATTACAGGACTTGATGAAACAACAATTAAAGTTTTGCGTCAAAGAGCAAAATCTGCATTAACAATATTAGAATTAGCTAAAAAAGAGAGTATTAGAAATAATCAACCAACTGATAATTTATTAAATCTACCAGGTATGGATCATGCATTAGCCATGAGCTTAGCTTCTCGTAATATATGCACATTAGAAGATCTTGCTGATCAAGGAATTGATGATTTAAAAGAAGTTGAAGGATTAATAAGTGATAAACAAGCTGGTGAAATTATTATGGCTGCACGTAATATTTGTTGGTTTGGTAGCGATTCAAAATAATTTGAGTAGGAAGAAATATAATGGTAGATGAAACTGTAAAATCATTAGCGGCAGGAATTCAAACTTCAGTTGAACGTTTAGTACAGCAGTTTGCTAATGCTGGAATAAAAAAAACTGAAAATGATTCTGTTACCCATAATGAAAAAAAGACTTTGCTTGAATACTTAAATCGTGAAGATGGAACTACAAATAATCATACTGGAAAGTTAACACTACAGAGAAAAACCCGTAGCATACTTAATGTGCTGAGTACTAGTGGTAAAAGTAAATCAGTTAATATTGAAGTACGTAAAAAACGCACATATATTGACTATGAAATATTAGAAAAAATAAAAACAGAAAAGCAAGAAAGTCAAGAAAAGCAAGAAAGGCAAGATGAAAAGTATAAAGTAGTGGAAAAAAAACATGTGAAACAAAGAAAAATTAATCAAAAAATAATTAAATCTAATCGGGATTTAAATGCTGTTACTGAAAAACAACGACGAGAAGCTGAAGTAATAGATCTTAAGCGTAAGGTTGAAAAAGAAACACTTCATAAATTTAAAATTGGAGCAAAACGAGTAGCTGATGAAGTTCGTCATATGGCAAAGGAAAATGCTAAACGTTGGAATATTAATAATCATATTGACGATAATGTAGATTATCATACTACTACTTATCGTCATGCACGTGAAGCAGAAGATGAAAATGATGAAAAAGAAGAAGGAAAGCGAATTAAACATAGGATTATAAGGAGTATACGACAAAAAAATAATAAAAATTTTGAAAAATTTGATCGTGAAGAGGAAAGATCGGTCGTTCGTACTAATAAAATTAAAAGCAAACAGAAAAAATTAAGTTCATTACAACAAGGTTTCACAAAACCGATATCTGTTATTAATCGTGACGTTGTTATTGGAGAAACTATTTCAGTGTCTGAATTAGCTAATAAAATGGCAATTAAAAGTTCTCAAATTATTAAAACTATGATGAAAATGGGTGCAATGGTAACTATTAATCAGATTCTTGATCAAGAAACAGCTCAACTTGTTGCAGAAGAAATGGGTCATAAAGTTATATTACGTCGTGAAAATGAATTAGAAAAAGCTATTTTGATTGATCGTGATATAGGTAAATCAATAATAAAACCAAGATCTCCAGTAGTAACAATTATGGGACATGTAGATCATGGAAAAACTTCTTTGCTTGATTATATTCGTTCAACTAAAATTGCATCAATGGAAGTAGGTGGGATTACACAACATATAGGTGCTTATCATGTTGAAACAGATAAGGGCATGATTACATTTTTAGATACACCAGGACACGCGGCATTTACTTCTATGCGCGCTCGTGGTGTTAAAGTAACTGATATTGTTGTTTTAGTTGTTGCTGCAGATGATGGAGTAATGCCTCAAACTATAGAAGCTATTCAACATGCTAAGTCTGCTGATGTGCCAATTGTAGTTGCAATTAATAAAATAGATAAAACAGGATCCGATCCTGAACGGGTTAAAAATGAATTATTAAAATATGGTATTATTGCTGAAGATTTAGGAGGGGAAAATCAATTTATTAATGTTTCTGCAAAAACTGGATTAGGTATCGATGAATTATTGCAAGCTATTTTATTGGAAGCTGAGGTATTAGAACTAAAAGCAATTCATACTGGTATGGCATGCGGAGTTGTTATAGAGTCTTATTTAGATAAATGTCGTGGTGTAGTTGCTACTGTTTTAGTTCAAGAGGGTATTTTGAATAAAGGTGATATTGTATTATGTGGTTTTGAGTATGGTCGTATTCGTGCAATGCGTAATGAATTAGGGAAAGAAATTCAATCTTCAGGACCATCTATTCCAGTTGAAATTTTAGGATTATCCAATATACCTTCAGCAGGAGATGAAATAATGGTTGTTCGTAATGAAAAGAAAGCACGTGAAGTTGCACTTTATCGTCAAGGCAAGTTTCGGGAAGTAAAATTGGCAAATCAGCATAAATTAAAATTAGAAACTATGTTTTCTGATATGAAATCTGATAAGATATCTGAATTAAATATTGTATTAAAAACTGATGTACAAGGTACGTGTGAAGCTATTGCTGAGTCATTACAAAAAATATCAACTAATAAAGTAAAAGTAAAAATTATTGGTCTAGGTGTTGGTGGTATTACAGAAACTGATGCTACATTAGCATCTGCTTCTAATGCAATTATTATTGGGTTTAATGTTCGAGCTGATTTATCTGCAAGAAAAATTATTGAAAATGAAAATTTAGATTTACGTTATTATTCGGTAATTTATAATTTGATTGATGATATAAAGCAATCTATGAATGGTATGTTAGGCTTTGAATACGAACAGAATATCATAGGATTAGCAGAAGTACGTAATATTTTTAAATCACCTCAATTTAGTGCTATTGCAGGTTGTATGGTTATTCATGGTATAATAAAACGTAATAATCCTATTCGCATATTACGTGATAATATAGTTATTTATGAAGGTGAATTAGAATCATTACGTCGTTTTAAAGATGATATTAATGAAGTTTGTAATGGTATGGAGTGTGGTATTGGAGTGAAGGACTATAATGATATACAAGTTGGTGATATGATAGAAGTTTTTGAAGTTATTAAAATAAAACGTTCTATTGATGCTTAAGTTTTTTATAATTTCGTTAAAGATTGTGTAAAATTATAGATTAAGATTGAATTAATATTATAAAAGATTTTTAATTTTTAATATAGATACTATTTGTTAATTTAACGTATATAATATTATTGTTTGCTAGTATATGATACTAGCATTTTAAGGAATTTCTTAATGAGAAAATGTTTTTATCGTACTCATCGTATTGCACAGGAAATAAAAAAAAAGATTTCTATTATTTTTCAACTAAAAATTAAAGATCCTCGTATTAATATGGTTACTATTTCAGAAGTTAAAATTTCTTCTG
This sequence comes from Candidatus Arsenophonus lipoptenae, assembly GCF_001534665.1. NCBI lineage: Bacteria > Pseudomonadati > Pseudomonadota > Gammaproteobacteria > Enterobacterales > Morganellaceae > Arsenophonus > Candidatus Arsenophonus lipoptenae. The sequence continues at coordinate 775,576 of NZ_CP013920.1, forward strand.
ATTTAGTTTACGCTAAAGTATTTGTTACTTTTTTAAATATATTAGATCAAAAACATGAAGATATGATTTTTAATAATATTAAATTATTGAATAGTAATATGGCTAAATATATTCGTTTTTTATTAAGTAAAGAAATGCGGTTGCGTATCATTCCTGAATTAACTTTTTTTTATGATAATTCTTTAATTAAAGGTATACAGATATCTAATTTAGTTAGTAAGTCAGCTCCTGATAATAAAAATCATCTAGGTGCTACTAATAATTTCAAGAGTAATAAATGAGACATCAGAAAGGACGTGATATTCATGGAATATTATTATTAGATAAACCTGTAGATATTTCATCTAATAATGCTTTACAAAAAGTAAGATATTTATTCAACGCTAAAAAAGCAGGTCATACTGGTTCACTTGATCCTTTAGCTAGTGGTATGTTGCCTATTTGTTTAGGTAATGCAACAAAATTTTCACAATATTTACTTGATTCTGATAAGAGGTATAAAGTTATTGCTCGATTAGGAGAACGTACTGATACTTTTGATATATATGGCAAATTAATTTGTCGACGTCCAATAAAAATAAATCAAACTCAACTTGAGAAAGCATTAGATACATTTCGTGGTGATTTAATACAAATACCACCTATGTATTCTGCTATTAAATATCACGGGAAACCACTTTATAAATATATTCGCCAGGGTATTACTATAAAACGTAAAGGTAGATTAATTAAAATTTATGATTTACAATGTGAACGTTGGCAAAAAAATGAACTAGAATTAACTATTCATTGTTCAAAAGGAACTTATATAAGAACTCTGATTGATGATTTAGGTGAATTTTTAGGTTGTGGTGCTAATGTGATCTATTTAAGACGTTTACAGGTAGGTAGTTATTCTATTAAAAATATGGTAACAATGGATAATTTATACACCATCAAACAAAAAACAAATGGGGGGATTTATTTAAATAAAAAATTAGATTCTTTATTATTACCTATAGATAGCGCTATTAATCATTTTTGTGAAGTAAATGTTCCATATACCATTTCTAATTTTTTTAAAAAAGGACAATCGATTATTATTCATAATAATTCTTTTTCTAAAAAAATGTTTAAAGGTATGAAAGTTAAAGTTACAGAAGGTGATATGCATAAATTCATTGGGATTGCTGAAATAAAAGAACAAAATATAATAACTCCTATCCGTTTAGTATTTGAAAATTAATATTAAAAAGTTATGGCAAAGTATTAGTTTTATCTTGTAATAAAAACAATTTTAGTATATAATGCGATTGGTTATTAGTTCTAATAATTATATATTAGTTTCCTTTGTTTGATTTTTATAGAAAATTTGGAGATGTTAATGTATTCAAAAGCAAATATTATAGCAGAATATAGCAATAATAAAAAAGATACAGGTTCAAATGAAGTACAAGTTGCTTTATTAACCGCAAAAATTAATCTTTTACAAAATCATTTCATTAAACACAAGAAAGATCACCATAGTCGCCGCGGTTTATTAAAAATGGTTTCTAAACGTCGTAAGCAATTAAATTATTTGAAAATTAAAAATTTTGATAGCTATGTAAAACTTATTAATTGTTTGGAATTGCGTCATTAATCAATCTCTTTTTAGTATAAAGGGGCCTTTTAAAATTGGCCCCTTTATACTAAAAAGAGATTGATTTGATACTTTTTTATATTATTTAGATGTTTTATATAACAAAACTTAATAATATTTAAAATAAGTGTTATGTTAATGTATTAAATAAAATTTATAGTATTTATTTAGTTTTTAATATTAAATCTATATAGTTAAAGCTAAAAATATTATTATATAAATAATTGGTAATATTTAATAAGGGTATTTAATTTGCTTAATCCTATTATTCATAAATTTCAATATGGCCATCATACTGTTACTATTGAAACTGGTATAATGGCACGTCAAGCAACTGCTTCTGTGATGATTAACATGGATGGTACAGCTGTATTTGTAACTGTAGTTGGCCAAAAGAAAATTAAAAAAGGATTAGATTTTTTTCCGTTAACAGTTAACTATCAAGAACGTTGTTATGCCGCAGGACGAATACCTGGCAGTTTTTTTAGGCGCGAAGGACGACCTAGTGAAAAAGAAATACTAACTGCTAGGCTTATTGATCGTCCAATTCGTCCTTTATTTCCAGAAGGATTTGTTAATGAAATACAAATTATTGCAACAGTAGTATCTATCAATCCACAAGTAAATCCTGATATTGTTGCTATGATTGGTGCATCTGCTGTATTATCTATATCAGGTATCCCATTTGATGGCCCAATTGGTGCTGCACGGGTTGGTTATGTTGATAATCAATATATTTTAAATCCTACAGTTGATGAATTAAAAATAAGTCACTTAGATTTAATAGTCGCTAGTACATCAAATGCAGTAATAATGATAGAATCAAAAGCAGATTTATTAACTGAAGAACAAATATTTGGTGCAATAATTTTTGGTCATGAACAACAACAAATTGTAATTGAAAATATTAATTCTTTAACTATAAAAATTAATAAAGAAAAATGGAATTGGCAGCCAGATTTAATTAATGAAGAATTAAATATTCATATAACTGAACTAGTTGAAAAATATTTATGTAATATTTTCAGTATTACTGAAAAACAAGAACGTTATGCTAACATTGATAAAATAAAAGAAGATCTAATTAATACTCTGTTAAAAGAAAATGCATCTTTAGATATTATAGAAATTAACAAAATTTTTTCTAAGTTAGAAAGAAAAATAGTGCGGAATCGTATATTAAAAAATGAATCAAGAATTGATGGTAGAGAAAAAGATATGATAAGATCTCTTGATGTACGTACTGGTATATTACCACGCACCCACGGTTCAGCTTTATTTACTAGAGGAGAAACACAAGCATTAGTCACAGTAACTCTAGGAACTGAACGAGATGCACAAATTATTGATGAACCTATGGGTGAGTATATAGATCGATTTTTGTTTCATTATAATTTTCCATCTTATTCAGTTGGTGAAATAAGTATGCTTGGTACTCCTAAGCGTCGTGAAATTGGTCATGGATATTTAGCAAAACGTGCCATGTTGCCAGTTATTCCTAAACAATTAGAATTCCCTTATACTATACGTGTAGTTTCTGAAATAACTGAATCTAATGGTTCTTCTTCTATGGCTTCTATATGTGGGGCGTCATTAGCGCTAATGGATGCTGGAGTTCCAATTAAATCAGCAATAGCAGGGATTTCTATGGGATTAGTAAAAGAAAAAAATAATTTTATTATTCTTTCTGATATCTTAGGTGATGAAGATCATTTAGGCGATATGGATTTTAAAGTAGCAGGTAGTCGTGAAGGTATTAGTGCTTTACAAATGGATGTAAAAATTAATAGTATTACGCAAGATATTATTCAAATTGCTCTACATCAAGCAAAAGGAGCCAGGTTGCATATTTTAAATATAATGGAAGAGGTAATTAGTAGACCTCGTGATGATATTTCTGAATTTGCGCCTAGAATTCATACTATACGAATTAATCCTATTAAAATTAAAGATGTGATAGGTAAAGGTGGTTCTGTTATTCGTGCTTTGACAGAAGAAACAGGTACTATAATTGAGATTAATGATGATGGTACAATAAAAATTGCAGCAACTGATATTTCTAAAACCAAAGCTGCTATCAGACGTATTGAAGATATTACTGCAGAAATTGAAGTTGGTCGTATATATAATGGTAAGGTTACACGTATTGTTGATTTTGGAGCTTTTGTTTCTATAAGTAGTGGTAAAGAGGGATTAGTACATATTTCACAAATATCAGAAAAAAGAGTAGAAAAGGTTATTGATTATTTACAGTTAGGTCAAGAAGTGACGGTTAAAGTATTAGATATTGATCGACAAAATCGTATTAAACTCAGTATTAAAGAGGTCATTTCTAGCAAGAAACTTTTCTGAATAAAACAAGTTTTTTTTAAAATAAATATTTTATATTAAGTATGTATTAATAATTTTTCATATACTGACTATTTAAGTCAATAATTAATTTAAAAAAGTTTTTGTAAAAAATATTACGACAGTAAATAAAATTAATTCGTATTATAGTTAAATTATAATTCTAAAATTATTATTTATAAAAATAATTTATATATCAATTATTATAAAATGCTCATTTAATTAAAAATTATATAAGTAATTGTTTATAACAAAAAATGCAGTTTATAACTAATATTTGTAAAATATTTAATATTTCTTAAATTTAATAAAATTAAATTTTATTCTAGTTAATAAAACATCCAGTTTATATTATATTAATTATATAAAAAATTAATTATATAAAAATTAATATTTTTTATGTATGATTATATATTAAATTAATTAAACTTTTAACATAAAACATCAAAAAAACATCAGTGGGACAAATAAATTATCACTATTTAGAATTTTTTATAATTTTAAAAAATATTTGTCTAGTAACATAATTTTAGCCAGTTAATATTTTAATAAGATTAAGAGAAATTTTTATAAAGCTATCTAAACTGGCTACCATAAATACATGAGGCATTTTACATGACCAATGAGACTGAAATCTCTTTTGCTGATTTAGGTTTATCAACACCAATTATTTCTGCATTAAATGATTTAGGTTATGAAAAACCATCTCCTATACAAAAACAATGCATTCCTTATTTATTAGATGGTGGTGATTTATTAGGTATAGCACAAACTGGTAGCGGGAAAACAGCAGCATTTAGTTTACCATTGTTACATAACATAGATATGTTATTAAAATTCCCCCAACTATTAATATTAGCTCCAACTCGTGAATTAGCAGTACAAGTTTCAGAAGCAATAATTGAATTTTCTAAATATATGAGCAATATAAAAGTAGTTGCACTTTATGGTGGTCAACGTTATGACTTGCAGTTACGTGCACTTAAAAACGGTCCACAAATTGTAGTAGGAACACCTGGTCGTTTATTAGATCATTTAAGACGAGGCACTTTAAATCTTTTTTATTTACGTGGGTTAGTTATCGATGAAGCTGATGAAATGTTACGTATGGGATTTATTGAAGACGTTGAAAATATTATGAATAAAATTCCAAATAAACATCAAACAGCATTATTTTCTGCTACAATGAGAACAGCTATTCGTCGTATTACTTATAAATTCATGAAATCACCTAAAGAAGTTAGCATAAAATCTAATATTAAAACTAGACCAGATATTACCCAAAGATATTGGTTTGTTTATGGTATGCGTAAACATGAAGCATTAGTTCGTTTTTTAGAGGTGGAAGATTTTGATGCAGCAATTATTTTTGTACGTACTAAAAATGCTACATTAGAAGTTTCTGCAGCACTTGAAAGTAGTGGTTATAATAGTTCAGCATTAAATGGTGATATGAACCAAACTTTACGTGAACAAACATTAGAACGTCTAAAAGATGGACGTCTTGACATATTAATAGCTACTGATATTGCAGCAAGAGGTCTGGACGTTGAACGTATTAGTTTGGTTATTAACTATGATATACCTATGAATGCTGAATCTTATGTTCATAGAATTGGTCGTACTGGAAGAGCTGGAAGAGCTGGTCGTGCTCTCTTGTTCGTAGATCATCGTGAACGTAGGTTCTTACGTAATATTGAACGTACTATAAAGCAATCTATTCCTGAAATTTATTTGCCTAATTCTTCTGTTTTAAGTGAACGACGACAAGCTAAATTTACTGAAAATATTTTAAAGCAATTAAAAATAGGTAATTTAGAAAAATATCGTTTATTATTGAATAAATTCAGTAATGTTAATGGGTTAGATATAGAAACTTTAGCTTCAATTTTATTAAAAATGGCACAAGGTAATCGACCATTAATATTACCACCAGATCCAGTTAATAAAAATAAATATCAAATTAGTAAGAAAAATGAAATTTCTCCTAATAAAGTTTTTTCTAAATGTAAAAAAAGAAAACGTGAAAGGCATACTACCCATGGTGATATGCAATTATATCGTATTGAAGTTGGTCTTAATGATGGCGTTGAAGTTAGGCATATTGTTGGTGCAATTGCTAATGAAGCAGATATTAATAGTCGTTATATTGGTAATATTGAGTTATTTGCTTATCATTCAACGATAGAATTATTAAAAGGTATACCAAATGAAATATTTAATCATTTAACACATACACGTATTTTAAATAAACCAATTAGAATGCAATTATTAAGTAAAAAAAATTTATTTGAACATAATAATAGTACATGCTACCGTAATTATAGTGAATTTCGCAAACGAGGACGTAGATTTAGTAATGAACATGAACGTGAACACTTCAGAAATCGTAATTCTGAACATCATAATTCTATTTTACGTCGTAAGATAAATTGTAATATTTAATATTAGGTAAAACTTAAAATTTTTCTAATAACAAAAAAATATTTAGTTGAATTTTAATTTTATCTTTATACCTTAAAATAGCATGTAAATATAAATATAATTTATAGTACTAATATACTAAAAAAGTAATTTTTATCCTGTTGAATTAATTAATTTTAGAATTATAAAATTAATATTTTCTGAATATACATATTTTATAAAATTTTAAATTTTAATTTTTTTTGAAAAAACTTTTATTTTTGCTAAATGGTCAAGTACTACTTATTTTTTATAATATTCTTATTATTTGAAATAATATACATAATTTTTAGAAAATATTTATAATTATAAGTTTGATTTATATGACATTTTATTATTTAAATATTAGAATTTGATATAATAATTTGGCATTCATTTTTAATCTATATAAATTAATAATATGTGTTTAACTACATATTATTAATTACCGCATTACGATTAAAGATTTGTTCACAATATTTACAAATTAAGATAACGTCATGATTTTGTTTTATAATGTTAAAACTGCTAATAATAGGCTCATTATGACTAATGCAGTTGGTATTAGGACAAATTAGCACTTCATCAATTTGTTCTGGTATATTAATTGATAATTTTTTTTCTACTTTATAATCTTTGATACAATTAATTGTAGCATTTGGAGCATATATTGCTAATTTATTTGCTTGTTCAGAAGTTAGAAAAGTATTTTCAATTTTAATTAAATCTTTTCTTCCTAATAAATTAGATGGTAAATTTAATCCTACTGTAATACGTTGATCAGTTTGTGTTAATTTAAATAATAAAAGCAATTTAAAACCTATTTTAGCAGTTATATGATCTATAACGGTACCACATCTAATTGCTTCGACTTGTAATTTATGATTATTAGCCATATTTTATATACCTTATAAATTAATATTTTTTTTTAAAATCATAGCTAAAATAGCTTGTCTTGCATAAATACCATTGCCAGCTTGTTGAAAATAATAAGCATGTGATGTGTGATCAACATCAGTAGTGATTTCATCAATACGGGGTAAAGGATGTAAAACTTTCATAGTTGGCTTAGCGTTAATTAATTCGTTAGTAGTTAAAATAAATTTATCTTTAATATTAGCATATTCTGAAGGATCTAGGCGTTCTTTTTGTACTCTTGTGATATAGAGAATATCTAATTTTTGTAAAACTGATCCTATATTATTATGTAAACTATAGATAATCCTTTTTTCTCTTAGTAGCTGTAAAAAATTGAATGGCATAGCCAAATCTTTTGGGGAAATAAAATAAAAAGTATTATTATCAAATTTTGATAATGCTTGAGTTAATGAATGAACAGTTCGCCCATATTTTAAGTCACCAATCATTGCTATATGTAAATTATTTAAACTACCTTGAGTTTCTTGAATGGTAAGCAAATCAAGAAGGGTTTGTGTAGGGTGTTGATTCGCTCCATCACCAGCGTTAATTACAGGAATATTTCCTGAAAAATTAGCTGCTAAACGAGATGCTCCTTCTTGTGGATTACGGATTATAATAGCGTCAACATATTGACTAATAACCGATATTGTATCGGCCAAAGTTTCACCTTTTTTACCTAAAGATGTATGATTTCTATCAGAAAACCCTACTACAGAAGCACCTAAGCGATATATTGCTGTTTCAAAAGAAAGCCGTGTTCGTGTAGAAGCTTCAAAAAAACAACTAGCAATTACTTTATTTTTTAAGAGATTTGGTTGAGGCTTTTTTTTTAGTGATGTAGCAACTTTAAGTATACTAATTATATCTTTACGGTTTAAATCATTAATTGAGATTATGTCTTTAAGATATAAAGGATTAACCATATTATTATTTTCCTTCTTATGTCATACATAAAGATGTAGACTTTAAAAAAAATAATTAGTTATTAACTAATTATTTATATTTTTGATAAAAAATATTTAAGATTAATATGTTATGATAATTTTTATAAATTTATTATCCAACATGTTTTCTTAATTTTATATTAGTTTTTTATGGAAAAATCTTATCGTTATAAGATAAAAATCAATTTTTTAATAAATTAATAATAAAACTTAATATTATCATATAATATTAAGTTTTATTATTCAATAAATACATTATATCAATAAAATGATATTTTTTTATAAGTTAAATTTTTAATAAATTTTCCTAATTATTTAAATTAATTATATTTATATGATAATAAACTGCAGATTCTTATTAAAAATAAAATAAAAAATTATTCATAAATATGAATATTAATTTATTTATATCTTGGCATAATAAAAAATGTAATTAATATTTTTGTAAATAAAATTAGTGTTATTTATATTAATTGGCTTATTTGAAGATTATTTGAATATTTTTATTTTTAATATCTTTTAATTAAATTTAATAAGAGATAATTTGATTTTTTTAAAGTATTTAATATATTTATTTCTGTATATTATTTTTTTTGTAATAAAAATTTTTACAAATTTATTATAGAGTCATATATAAAATAATTTATTACTAGTAATAGTACAAATAACTAATAAATTATTAAAATACTTTATTAGTTATTTGATATAAAATAGTCATAATTTATGCTAAGATTAAGATATAAATATACACTATAATTACATATACGAATTAATACTTTTGATTTGTCTTTTTTATTAATTAAAGTTAAGTATAAATCTATAAACTTTATAAATAATTATTTTTTGACATAAAATAGTGTTTCGTTAAATTTATTTTAGTATATTTGATTTTTGATTAATAAGTTGTTGCTTTATTTTTAAACAGTTATTAAGTCGACTACGTTCTTTTTCTACAATAGAAAAAGGCGCCTGTTTAATAAAGTTATCATTAGATAGAATTCTTTCAATAGAAGATATTTTTTTAGTCAATTGTTTTAATTCTTTATCTATTCGTGATAATTCGATTTTTTTATCTATTAGATTTATTATTGGAATGAATATTTCAATATCTTCTTCTATCCTTTTAGATATAGCAAGTGGTCTTGGTTGTATTTTATTTAAAATAATAATAGATTTAAGGCTAGTCATTGATTTAATAAAATGTATATTTTTTATTACACTTTGTTTAGCAGTATTATTAGTACCATTGAACATCATATAGAGTGATATATTAGATGAAATATTCATTTCTACCTTAATATGACGTATAGCGATAATAATTTTTTTTATCAATTCTAAATCAGATCTTGCTGTTTCGTTAATTTTAGTTGTTTCAAAAATTGGAAATGGTTGTAACATTATAGAATTTTGATGTATTCCTTTTATTATTTTTATATGTTGCCAAATAGTTTCAGTAATAAATGGAATAATAGGATGTGCTAATCGTAATAAACTTTCTAGTATTTCAACTAAAGTATAACGAGCTGCCCGAATATTTATTTCATTACCTTTTAAAATAATTATTTTTGATAATTCTAAATACCAATCACAAAATTGATTCCAAGTAAATTTATATAAAATATTTGCAGCAATATCAAAACGATAAGAATCTAATGCTTCGCGATATAGTTTTATAGTTTGATTAAATTCAGCTATGATCCATTGATCTGCTAATGAAAAAGTCATTTTTCCACCATCTTGCCCACAATCATAACCTATAGTATTAATTAGTACATAACGACTTGCATTCCACAGTTTATTACAAAAATTATGGTAACCAGTAAGTCGTCTTATATCCCAATTAATATTCTGCCCTGTGGATGCTAATGTTGCAAGAGTAAAACGTAAAGCGTCAGCACCATGTGCTTTAATGCCATATGGATACTCCTTGCGAGTGCATTGAGCAATTTTTTTGGCTAATTGTGGTTGCATCATATTACTAGTACGTTTTATTAATAAATCTTCTAAAGAGATGCCATCAATTATATCTAGTGGATCAATAACATTACCTTTTGATTTTGACATTTTTTTTCCTTCTTCATCTCGAATTAAACCTGTCATGTAAACTATTTTAAAAGGTACTTGTCCTTTACCATTTTCATCTTTTATGAAATACATTGTTAACATAATCATACGAGCAATCCAGAAAAAAATAATATCAAAACCACTCACTAATACATCAGTTGGATGAAATTTCTTCAGTATTTCTTTGCTTTCTTCTTCTGGCCAACCTAATGTTGAAAATGTCCATAAACTAGAAGAAAACCAAGTATCTAATACATCTTCATCTTGTTGTAACTTGGTATCTAAATTTAAATTATTTTTCTTACGAATTTCTTCTTCATTATGGCCTACATATATATTTCCTATTTCATCATACCAAGCTGGTATCCTATGCCCCCACCATAATTGACGTGAAATACACCAATCTTTTATATTATTCATCCAGGAAAAGTATATATTTTCATATTGTTTAGGTAGAAATTTAATCCTACCTTCTTTTACAGCTGTAATTGCTTGTCTTGTTAATGGTATAGTACGAATATACCATTGATTAGTGAGCATTGGTTCAATAACAACACCACCACGATCACTATAAGGAATATTTAGGTTATGCGATTTTACTTTGATTAATAAACCTGATTTTTCTAATTCTTTAACTATAACTTTACGGGCAGCAAAACGTTCTAATCCTCGATAAGATACAGGAATTTCAATTTTTTGAATAATACAATTAGTTTCAGTTATATAAAATATTTCAGCTTGATCTAGAACATGTCCATTAAAATTAAAAATATTTATCATAGGTAAATGATGACGTTTACCTATTTCATAATCATTAAAATCATGTGCTGGAGTAATTTTTACACACCCAGTATTTTGATGCATATCAGTTTCTTTATCACCAATAATAGGAATTATACGATTAACTAATGGAATTAAAACATGTTTACCAATTAAATTATTATAACGTGAATCAGATGGATTAACTGCTATAGCTGTATCTCCGAGTATTGTTTCTGGTCTAGTAGTAGCGATAATTAAATAATTTTTTCCTTCTACGGTTTTTATTCCTTCAGCAAGTGAATATCGCAAATACCACATAAATCCATTTATTTCTTTATTTTCAACTTCTAAATCAGAAATAGCAGTATGAAGTTTAGGATCCCAATTGACTAATCGTTTACCTCGATAAATAAGATTATTTTGATATAGTAAAATAAATGCTTCTTTTACTGCTTTAGAAAATCCATCATCCATAGTAAATCGTTCACGGTTCCAATCAACAGAACCACCTAATCGTCTCATTTGATAAGAAATATTATTACCTAACTCTTTTTTCCATTGCCATATTTTTTCAATAAAAGCTTTTCTACCATAATCATGTCGAGTTTTATTTTCTTCAGCAGCAATTTTATGTTCAACTATCATTTGGGTAGCAATTCCTGCATGGTCTATACCACTTTGTAAAAGAGTATTTTTCCCTTGCATGCGTTGATATCTAATTATTATATCTATAATAGTTTGTTGAAAAGCATGCCCCATATGTAAATTTCCTGTTATATTTGGAGGTGGGATGACAATACAAAAATTGTCTTTATTATTATGAATATATGTTCTAAAAACCTCGTTTTCTTCCCAATATAAATATATTGATTTTTCTATTTCAGATGGTTGATAGATTTTATCTAGTAATATTTTAGAATGAGATCGATTTGTAAAAATTTTTTTCATTTTTATTTTTTAATTATCTATGGACTTTACTGGTTGTTTTGCTATAATTAAATCATATCCCATATTGCGATATATTTTATATCTTTCACGAGCTAATTGCTTTAAATGTTCATCAATAGGTACAAAATCTAAAATTTCATTGAACACTGTAGAAAATTGTATGAAAGTAGATTGTAAGTTTATTAATATATCTCTCATATGATTACTGCTTTTTGTTGGCCAACATAATTCAATGGGTGCTCCATATATAGGTCCTTCTCCAGTTAAATTATGCGGAATAAATTGATCAGGGTTTATTTCCCAAAGCATTTTATCTAATTTTTCAGCCTGTGATTTATTTTCACAAGCAATTAAAATACGTTTATTTATTCGCCATAATTTACATGCTAGTTGACACGCTAATAACTCATGAATTTCTAATTTTTTTTGTAGAGATAAATTAGATATTAAATAAAAAGTTACTTTTTTCATTTATTTTTATTAATCCATAAGTATTATCATTATTCGTTTGTTCTAGTTATATAGATTCGATTTAATAAAAATTGAGCAAGTAATGTAACTGGTCTTCCTGTTGCTCCTTTTTTTTTACCAGATTCCCAAGCTGTTCCTGCAATATCTAAATGACACCAGTGATATTTATTTGCAAATTTTTCTAAAAAACAGCCAGCAGTAATTGCACCACCATAGTTCCCTCCTATATTAGCAAGATCAGCAACTTTTGATTCTAACTGTTCATAAAACTCTTCAGAGAGAGGCAGCCTCCATGCTTTATCACCGGATTGGTTTCCTGCATTTAATAATTCATTTGCTAAAGAATCATGATTTGACATTAATCCATTATAATGGTTACCAAGAGCAATCATACATGCACCAGTTAAAGTTGCAACATCAATTACCACTTCAGGATTAAACCGTTCTATATAGGTTAATGTATCACAAATAACTAATCTTCCTTCTGCATCTGTATTCAATACTTCTACAGTTTTCCCTGACATAGTAGTTAAAATATCTCCGGGACGATAAGCTTTACTGCTGGGCATATTTTCACAACCAGCTAATACAGCAATTATATTAATAGGTAATTTTAGTTCAATAATAAAACGCATTATACCATAAGCAGTTGCAGCACCACACATATCGTATTTCATTTCATCCATATTATTGGACGATTTAATAGATATCCCTCCAGAATCAAAAGTTAATCCTTTACCTATTATTACAATTGGTTTTTCATTTAAGTTTTTACTTCCTTTATATTCTATAATAGACATCAATGATTCATTTTTTGATCCTTGACCAACAGCTAAATAGGCATTCATGCCGTAATCCTTCATTTGTTTTTCTCCTATTACTGTGGTCGTAATATTTTTAAAATTATCTGCTAATTGACATGCTTTTGAAGCTAAATAAGCAGGATTACAAATATTTGGTGGTAAATTAGCTAAATCTTTTGCTGATTTAATACCTATTGATATAGCCATGCCGTGTTGAATAGCAAGTTCTCCATTTTTTAAATCATGACATGTTGAAATATTAAAAATTATTTTATGTAATCTTTTTCGTGTTTCATTTTTATTACTTTTGAATTTATCAAACACATATAGTGTGTCCATTACAGTTTCTACTGCTTGTCTAATTTTCCAATAATTATTACGGTTTTTCACATATAAATCAGTTAAAAAATATATTGCATTTACTGCACCAGTTTTATTTAATGTATTAATTGTTTTTTTAATAATTTGTTTATATTGACGATCATTTAGTTCAAGTTCTTTTTTACCACATCCAACTAATAGAATACGCTCTGATAATATTTTAGGGACATTATAAAGTAATAATGTTTGTCCTATTTTGCCTTCTAATTCTCCAGAACGTAATAGGTTACTAATATAACCTTCACTAATAAAATCTAGTTTTTCAGCTATAGTCGATAATTTATTAAATTCAAATACACCAATAACAATACAAGAATTGTGCTCTGTTAACAAAATATTATTTTGTATATTAAATTCCATTTATTCTCCTATTTTATAAATGTAGATTAATTTTATGATTAAAATTTATAAAATTATATATTTATTTGACAAAATATACTTTAATTTTAAATTAATTTATTTTTTAATATTTAAAACATAAAATTAGTAAAAAATGTATTTTTTGTTTTTTATTTTAAATATTTAAATTTTTATCATTAATAATGATATATTTCCATTATTAATGATAAAATCATATAGAATTATAAAACATAAAACATATTATAATAGTATATATTATAAGATCTATTTTAATATAAAAACAATTTATTAATTGGTATAATTAGTATGATTATAATTAGATCTTTAGTTAAAGAAACACTAAAAAGTCAGATTTCAATACTTTTTATTCTTATTTTAATTTTTTTTAGTCAAAAAACTATCAATATATTAAGTTCAGCTGTTCAAGGAAATATCCCTTCTGATTTAATTTTTGTTCTTTTGGGGTATGGTATTCCTCAAATGGCACAATTAATTTTGCCATTAAGTTTATTTTTTGGATTATTAATGACTTATAGTAAACTTTATATTAATAGTGAAATTACTGTTATGCATGCATGTGGTTTTGGCAAGAAAATATTAGTTATATCTGCTTTAATTTTAGTGCTATTCACAACTTTTATTGCTACATTAAATGTAGCATTGTTATTGCCTTTATCAGAAAAGTATCAAGAGCAAGCTTTAGCTAATGCTAAAGCTAATCCTAGCTTAGCTAATATAGTTGAGGGTCAATTTAAAACATCTAAAAATCAAAATTTTGTACTTTATATTAATGAAGTAAATAGTAAAAAATTTAACGATATCTTTATCGCAAAATTACGTAAGGATAATCATCAATATCCTTCTGTAATTATTGCAAAAAGTGGTCATATTCATGAGGATATTGATGGTAATCAAATTATTATATTGGATAAAGGAATACATTATGAAGGTAGAGCACTGCTAAATAATTTTCGTATAACTAATTTTAAAGATTATCAATCTATAATAGATCACAAAGAAACTACAGTTATAAGTAATAAAATTGAACAGAAAAATATGTTTCAATTATGGCATTCTACAGATATTGCATCAAAAATTGAGTTTCACTGGCGTTTAACATTAGTATTATCTGTATTGATTATGGCATTAATAGCTGTTCCTTTAAGTAAAGTAAATCCAAGGCAAGGACGAGTATTAAGTATTTTACCAGCTATGTTACTTTATTTATTTTTCTTTTTATTGCAAAGTACTCTGCACTCTAATGCAAAAAAAGGTGTAATTGATCCTATAATTACGATATGGTTAGTCAACGTGGCTTTTTTATTATTATCAATTATATTAAATATTTGGGATATTATTTTTATTCGTAAATTACGATTTTTATTATATAGGATACTGTCTTAATGTTTAATTTAATAGAGAAATATATTGGACGTACTATTATTTACTCAATCCTTATGACCCTCCTAATATTAATTTCATTATCTGGTATTATTAAATTTGTTGAGCAATTAAAAAAGATAGGTGATGGGAAATATACCATTTGTCATGCCGGGTTCTTTACTATATTAACTATTCCTAGAGATATAGAAGTATTTTTCCCTATGGCTGTGTTATTAGGAGCATTGCTAGGATTAGGAAGTTTAGCATCTTGTAGTGAATTAGTAGTAATGCAGGTTGCAGGTTTTTCGCGGTTACAAATTGCGATATCAGTGATGAAAACTACAATACCTTTAGTTATCTTAACTATATTTATTGGTGAATGGATTACTCCTTCAGCAGAACAATGGGCACGTAATTATCGTGCTAAAAAAATTATTGGGCAACCACTAATGGTTACTGATCGTGGTTTATGGGCAAAAGATAGCAATTTTTTTATTCACATTCGAAGAGTGATTGATAAATATAACATAAAAGAAATTTCTATTTATCAATTTGATATAGAAAAAAAATTGCAAGCAATTTTTTTTGCTTCTTCAGGTGAATATAATTCCCATACTCATGTATGGAAATTATCAAAAGTTGATCAATTATTTATTAATAATGAAAATGAAGTTATTGGTTCACATAGTTTATTTATGGATTGGAAAACTAATTTAAACCCAGAAAAATTAGGAATGATTTCTTTAGAACCTGATTCTTTGTCAATTAGAGGTTTATATAAATATATTAGATATCTTAAGGATAGTAAACAAGATGCGCCTATTTATCAATTAAGTATATGGAAAAAAATTTTATCACCTTTTTCTATAACTGTTATGATGTTATTAGCTTTATCATTTATTTTTGGGTCACTGAGAAATGTTGTAATGGGTATTAGGATATTAATTGGTATTTTTGGTGGATTTATTTTTTACTTATTAAATGAAGGGTTTGCTAATTTAAGTTTAGTTTATGGTATGCCTCCAATTATAGCAGCAGTATTACCTAATATATTTTTTTTTGTATTTAGTATATTTTTATTAATTAAATCGCAATAATAAATTTTTATATAATATTTATTATTTAATTTTAAAAATCAATTGATTCTTAAAATTATTAAACTAATTTAAAATAATAATAATTATTATGGATTTTTATTAATAATAAATACTAATTAAGCTAATATTTATTATGGTATTTAAATATTATTATTTAATATTGTAAAATTAATTATAATTAATAAATTAGAATCTTATAGTATTATTATTTGTAAATATATATTTTTAATAGAGAGTAATTTGATGGAAAAAATTAATCCCAAGTTAACGAAAGCATGGCATGAATTAGAAAAACATTATCAACAAGTAAAAAGTGTCCATTTACGTGATCTTTTTATTAATGACGTCAACCGTTTTGTTAAATTTTCACTGACTTTTAATAATCAAATTTTAGTAGATTTTTCTAAAAATAGAATCACTGATAATACATTAAATAAATTACTTAATTTAGCAAAAGAAACAAAGTTAAGTCATGCAATTAATAGTATGTTTTCTGGAGCTAAAATTAATAAAACAGAAGATCGGCCAGTGCTACATATCGCTTTACGTAATCGTAGTAATACTCCTATAAAACTTGATGGTATTGATGTTATGCCTCAAATTAATGCAGTTTTAGATAAAATGCGTTGTTTTAGCGAACTAGTTATTAATGGCAACTGGAAAGGTTATACTGGTAAAGCAATAACAGATATAGTTAATATTGGAATTGGTGGTTCTGATCTTGGTCCATATATGGTAACAGAAGCATTAAAGCCTTATAAAAATCATTTAAATATGCATTTTGTTTCTAATGTAGACGGTAGCCATATTGCTGAAATATTTAAAAAAATTAAACCTGAGACAACATTATTTTTAATTGCATCTAAAACTTTTACTACCCAAGAAACTATGACTAATGCCATGACTTCTAGAAAATTTTTTTTAGATAGTGCTATTGATGAAACTCAGATTGCAAAACATTTTATTGCTTTATCAAGTAATGTTCAACAAGTAGCTAAATTTGGAATAGATACGAAAAATATGTTTGAATTTTGGGATTGGGTTGGGGGGCGCTATTCATTATGGTCAGCTATTGGACTCTCTATTATATTATCTATTGGTTTTGATAATTTTGAATGTTTATTAAGTGGTGCTCATGCAATGGATCAACATTTTTTAAAAATGTCGTTTAGGAATAATGTTCCGGTAATATTGGCTCTAGTTGGAATTTGGTATAATAATTTTTTTGCTACTGAGACTGAAGCTATTTTACCTTATGATCAATATTTGCATAAATTTGCAGCTTATTTACAACAAAGTAATATGGAATCAAATGGTAAATACGTTGATCGTAATGGTAAAGAAGTGAATTATCAAACAGGTCCTATTATTTGGGGAGAACCAGGAACTAATGGCCAACATGCTTTTTATCAATTAATACATCAGGGTACAAAACTGATTCCGTGTGATTTTATCGCACCTGCAATTAGTCATAATCCATTAAATGATCATCACGATAAACTAATGTCTAATTTTTTTGCTCAAACAGAAGCATTAGCATTTGGTAAAAATAGAATTGAGGTATTAAAAGAATTAAAAGATTCTGGTCAAAATTTAGATTTGATTAATAATTATACTTCTCATTATAAAATTTTTCCAGGTAATCGGCCAACTAATTCAATTCTTATTAATAAAGTTACACCTTATACATTAGGAGCTTTAATTGCAATGTATGAACATAAAATTTTTGTACAGGGTGCTATATTGAATATTTTTAGTTTTGATCAATGGGGTGTTGAATTAGGCAAAGAATTAGCAGGACGTATCTTGCCTGAATTACTAATTCAGGATAAAATTTGTAATCATGATAGTTCAACTAATGGATTAATTAATTGTTTTAAAGCTTGGAGAAAGTAATTTTTATCTACACTAAATTTTGCTAATATAGATATTTTAGAAATCTGATCTACAAATTTATAGTTAATATATTAAATTATTTTTAATTTTTTATAAAACACTTAACTTGTTATTTAATAATTTATCAATTTTACTTTGTGCTAAAAACTAGTTTAGTTATGTCTTCTTATTAATTACAATTTCTTTAACATTATATTTATATTTAAATAAATATTAATTTGTTTTTGAAATAAAAAATATAATTTTGGATATTATGTTCTTTTTTGATATATATTTATAATAAAATCAATAATATTTAAAATAAATTATAGCATTAATAAATAAATTTAGATAAAATAAATCATCAAAAAAATATCCTCTAAAATATATAATTTAATTATTATAAACAATTTTATTTAATTAATTTAGCGTAGCTATGACAAGAAATATTATTTTTAATAAAATTTTTTATTATTTCAATTTAATGCGGTTTAATAAACCTATTGGTATTTTTTTATTACTATGGCCTACTTATTGGTCATTGTGGTTAGCTAGCAAGGGGTTGCCGGATCTTTTTATTTTATTAGTATTTACTATTGGTGTTTTTTTAATGCGTACAGCAGGATGTGTTATTAATGATATTATAGATAGAAATATAGATAGTTATGTATTTAGAACAAGAGATAGACCAATTGCAAATGGTGATGTAACAGAAAAAGAAGCTAAAATATTATTTTTTTTATTAATTTTTCTTTCTTTTATGTTAGTCTTAATTTTAAATAAAATGGTTATTTTTTTATCATTTATTGGTTTTTTATTAACTTTAATATATCCATTTATTAAAAGATTTAGTTATTTTCCACAAGTTATATTAGGTATAACTTGTGGCTGGTCGGTTCCTATGGCATATATGGCTGTCAATCAGTCTTTTTCTGTAGAATGTTGGTTATTATTTTTAGTAAATATTATTTGGTCTATTATTTATGATACAGAGTATGCCATGATTGATCGCAATGATGATATAAAGATTGGAATAAAATCGACTGCTATTATTTTTTCTAAATTTGATAAATTGATTATTTGTTTTTTACAAATAATTATGGTGTTATTATTAGTTTATATAGGATATTATCTAAATTTAGAATTACCTTATTTTATTAGTTTAATATTAGTGTCTATTTTATTTATCTACCAACAAAAACTAATTTCTAATTGTCAACCATCATTATATTTTAAGGCATTTATGAATAATAATTATGTTGGTTTTATTTTGTTTATTGGTATTTTATTAAATTATTTTTAGATTCACACTAATTAAATTAGTAGTAATAATTGCTATTATTAAGTGTTTATATTAATTTTAATTTTTATTAAATCAAATTTTGATGTTATTTAATAATATTAATTAAATTAAGATAATTTATTTGAATAAAAATATCTTTTATTGTTATAAATTTATGTGTATAAATTTTTTAATACTTTCAATAGTTAGATAAACTTTATGAGATATTAATTTAATTATAATTAGATATAATTTTTTTATATCTAATTTATAAATTTTATTTCCTTCTATATTAATATAATCTTCTTGTTTTAAAGTATTTATCAATTTAGAAAAAACTGCTTTATCAAAAAATTCAGGGCTATTAATACTATGAATAATGGCAGATAAACGTTGAGCTAATATAACACTTTTTTTTTCTAAAAAATTTTTGTTTATTTCAGGTATAGTATTAAGTAAAGAAAGTGTAATTGTATAACGATATAGAGTTTCTTTAATATTATTAGCTAAAAGTTTAAGAGAGTAAATCCGATTTGGATTAATTTTTACAATATCTCCTGACAATAATATTATTAGTTGTTGATTATGTAGTTCATTTAATATCATACCAATACATTTTGGTAATTCTTCTATTTTATATTTCATAAATAATTCTGATTTTAAGAAAGGATAAATAATTGTGACTTGGTAATTAATTTCTTGGCGTTGAAGTTTTTTATAATAAAATATAATATTAGCTATTAAAGATGGTAGTATTAATAAGTGTATGATATTATTTCTATAGTAAGTCATTAATGAAACGTTTTTACTAGGCAAAAATATTATTTTATCTGAAAAATCACATCTTTCCTTAAATTTATCTAAATTTAAAGCTTCTTCTAATAAGAGTTCTGCTGTTTTATTTGGCACAGTGCTATCATCACTGTAAGGGATATTTATTAGTAGTTTAAGATAACATTTCATTTGTTCAATCAAATGTTCTCTAGTTAATTTATGTTGATTTGATGCTAATAATATTACTGAACATAAATTAACTCCATTAATTGCTCCAGCATTATTAATTTTTATCATAATATTTTGTGCTAAATGGTTTACAATTGAATTTAGCCATATAGGTCGTATTGGTTTATTAATATATTTTCTCCATTCAGGAACATATTTATTTAAATATTTTGTTAATATAATTGGTTGACTAAAATTAACATAACTATGTCCTAATTTTCTTAATTTTCTTAAGCCTTTTAACATAGATAAAAAATTTTCTTTTTCCTTAACTGCACCTTTTAATTCTTTAGTATATTCAGTAATTTCTAATACATGTTCATAACCAATATAAATTGGAATAATGGCAACCTGACGGGAGTAATTCCGTAGCATTGCTTGTATGGTCATTGAAAGTGTTCCAGTTTTTGGTTCTAGTAATTTTCCTGTTCTAGATCTGCCACCCTCAATAAAAAATTCAATTGGATATCCGCGATCAAATAATTCATTTAAATATTCGCGAAATATAGTTGAATAAAGTTTATTTCTTTTAAAGGAACGACGAATAAAAAAAGCACCTAAATACCGAAAAATTGTCCCAAGCGGCCAAAAATTAAGATTAATACCTGCGGCAATATGAGGAAGAACTAATCCTTGATGATAAAGTACGTAAGAAAGTAATACATAATCCATGTGACTACGATGAGACGGTATATAAACAATTTCATAACCATTTTGAGCTAATTTACGTACACGTTCAATATGCTTAACATTTATTTCTTGATATAATCGGTTCCATATCCAACTTAATAAGCGATCGGTAAGTCGAATTGCTTCATAAGAAAAATCAGTGGCTATTTCTTTCATAATGGTAATAGCGTTACAGTTTGCTTTTTTAAATGAGATTTTTTTTGTTTTAGCTTCATTTTCTATTGCTTTTTTGATTAAATTTGAAGCTAATAGTTTATTAAATAGATTTTGGCGTACAGGAAGTTTAGGACCAATTGTCGCTAATCGTTCTCTTGAATAGTGAATACGAGCAATTCTAGCAAGTTTGGTGGTAATCATTTCATCATTATGATATTTAACAGCAATTTTACGTAAAGAAATAGGTGCAAAAATACGAATAAAACTATCACGACCTAACCAGATAATAGTGAAAATTTTTTGAATTATATTAACCAAGTGTAATGTAGTTTTTGCTGAATCACTTTCTTTACCAGGATATCTACCAAACATGATTAATACTGGTAAAATTTGAATATTTAATTCAGGATGATGATGATAGAGATCAATATAAGATTGAAATATTTTTGCAGAATCGTTATTATCATATGATAGATTGTATCGAAATATAGATAAATCTTTATTTGTAAAGTTATCTATGAAAATATAAGAAGGTAATTTTATTTTATCTATCATGATGGGATTCATTGGATCAGGTAATCCAATAGCACGACATTTTTGACGTAATGTTAATAGATCTATTTTAGAATTAAAAGGTAGTATATATAAAGAGGGAAGTTTAATATCAAGATGTAATTCGTTAATTGTATTTTTTGGGATAAGTTGACTGTTTATCAAAAATTTTACTGATAAATTCAATAAATAATAATAAATCTTATGCCAAGATGACATATATAATAGATATCCTTTTATCAAAATAATTTTATTTATAACTTCGTGTACATTATATCTTCAATGTAAATTTCATGTTAATAAAAACAAAATTAACTATGTTAGTTAACATGATTATTATATAAGAAATTGAAATATTTATTAAATACTAATTTAAATACTAATTATTGTTTAATTATAGTTAATTTTTTATATTTTTATTTTTAATATTTTAATCATGGCTAATAAGTTTTGTTAATAGCATTAAATAACTATAACGGTTAGTCTAATAAAATTATTATACTTTTAATGTTAAAATTATTTAAATACATTATCATATATATCACATATTAAATACCATTAAAGTATAAAATCATTGAGATATTATAAATATCTGCACATGGAGATAAATTATAGAACAGGAATATTGACTAATTGTATTTCAGGTATAAATTAATTTATTCAAAAAATTAGTAATTAAAAAGTAGATTTTTATAAAAAAAGTTTTGACTATAATTTAGTTTAGTTAATTGTATTAATAATATTAATGTAATATATATATATCATAGAATATATATTCTTTTATTTGATCAAAGAGCTACATTTAGTATCTATTCTAGTATCTATGTACTATTTTAGTACAATTGCTATTGTTATTTATAGATGTATATAAAATATATAATTTAACTTAAATAATTTTATATTTTTAAAATGATTAATCACAATAAAAATTATTTTATTTAATTTTCTTCATAAAAATTATTTTTATATACCATATAAATAGTAATCATAGAAATAAAAATATCAGAAAAAACAAAGCACCTTGTATAGCTTTTTAAATAATGAATATTAAATAAATTTACTGTAAAATACATATAATATAATTATAATTATTTACTAATCTGTTATTTAACAATATTTAACAACCTATTAATATTAACCTATTTTTATTTTTTATCGGCGAGAGAGGATTTGAACCTCCGACCCACTGGTCCCAAACCAGTTGCGCTACCAAGCTGCGCTACTCGCCGAAAAATAATTTAAAATTTATTTTATTAATATAATTTAATTGCTACTAAAAGTAATTATTAGTAAAAGTAATAATGGGTGGCTAATGGGATTCGAACCCACGACAACCGGAATCACAATCCGAGGCTCTACCATCTGAGCTATAGCCACCACCATAAAGCTTTTAACTTAAAAAATATTTTAAGAATAAATATATTTTAAAATAACGCGCTCGTCAGGAATTGAACCTGAGACCTCTGCCTCCGGAGGGCAGCGCTCTATCCAACTGAGCTACGGGCGCTTAATATCATTATATTGTGATATTACGAATTTAAAATTATACTGTCCACTAATTTTTAAAATAAAAAACCCATCATTATTATAAAATAAAGTGTAATCTTTATATTTTTAAAGTTTATCATTATTTTTAATTTGTTTAAATATAGATTATTTAATTATTTTCGTTACTTTTTTATAAAAAAATAATTAATAAAATAAATTATAGAAATCATTACTAAAAATCCACCACCAATAATTAATGATAACCTAGTATCTGGATTTATTGCCATACCTACTAAAACACATACAAAAAAAAGCACTGTTAAATAATTTGCATAAGGAAAAAATACTGATTTAAAATTATGTGTAGCTAATTTTTGTTTATGTATTTTTCGAAAACGTATTTGACTTAATAAAATAACGAACCACGGTACCATCCCAGGTAGTATACTCATACTATAAACATAGATGAAAAAAGTTTGTGGATTAGGTACAATATAGTTAAGGCACGAACCAATAGTAAGACATACGATTGTTAATATAATACATCCGGCTGGAACCCCGTTTTCTGTCACTTTTAGTAAAAATTTTGGTAATTGACCATTTTGTGCTAAAGCATAAATCATCCGCCCTCCACTATAAATACCGCTATTACAACCTGATAATGCTGCTGTAAATACCACAAAATTAATTACTGCAGCTGCTGATACAATACCTACTTTAGTAAACATTATTACAAATGGACTACCTATTTGATCAAATTGAGTCCATGGAAATAATGTTACAATAATAAAGATAGCACCTACATAAAATATTAATATACGCCATAAAATGTTATTAATTGCTTTTTTCAAAGTAACTTGTGGATTTTTTGCTTCTCCTGCAGTAATACCAATTAATTCAATACCTTGATAAGAAGCGACTACAATACAGAGTGCATATAGAAATCCCTTACTACCGCCAATAAAAAACTGGCCATGATTAATCAAATTAGTTAAGCCTACTGGCTTAAAATTATTACCAATTCCAATAAAAATTAATCCTAATCCAATTAAAATTATTATGATAATTGTGATTACTTTTATCATAGCAAACCAAAATTCTAATTCACCATATAACCGTACTGTGGCTAAATTAGCTAATGCAACTAATACAATAGAAATAAATACAAAAAACCATTGTGGTGTATCAGGGAACCAAAATTTAGCATATACTCCAATTGCTGTGATCTCTGATATTCCAATAGTTACCCACATAAACCAATATCCCCAGGCTGTTAAATATCCCCAATAAGGACTTAAATATTTATAACCAAAAATGGCAAATGATCCAGTAACTGGTTCAAGAAATAACATTTCTCCCATTGAGCGCATAGTAAAAAACACAAATAATCCGGCAATAAGATATGCCAATAATACAGAAGGTCCTGCCCATTTTAATGTACTGGCAGATCCCATAAATAAACCAACACCAATTGTTCCACCTAATGCAATAAGTTCAATATGCCTTGTTTCAAGAACACGATTTAGTTCTTTTCCTTTTTTTTCTATCATAATATAAATTTACTCCATTATTTTTTAGTAATAATTAATATCATATTATTTTTTTATGAACAAAACTATAGACAAATAATACTTATTCCTATTACAATGAATTATTTCAGTAATGAAATAATTTTAAGTATAAATATAGATAAATGGCATATAAAAATAAGTACTGATTATTTAAGTTTTGTTATATGTTATGTAGGTAATTATATTTTATTATTTAAAAAAATTATTTGAACTTTTTGTTGCTTTTTTATCTTAAGATTAAAAAACATGGGTAATCTAACTAAACGAACGGTTTCTTTAGTTGTATAACAATCATTTCCATAAAAAATACTATATTTTATACTCCAAACTTTTTATACTCTAAACTACTAAACTACTATGTCTCCCATATGGAGTATTTTATGGAGTAGTTAGGAGATAATAAAATGCTGAAATATTAACTGATTGTGTATGTTTTTATTAAACAATTTTTTTATTTAATATCTTATAATTTTAAAATATAGGCGTTATATGTGACTGATATAGTTGATAATTATAATTTGTTTATTTTAGAACTAGTGGTTTTAATTTTTGATAGTATAGTAAGTAATGTTTTATAATCTTGATTGTTAATTCTATTTGTTATATTTATCTGCTTAAGTTGCATCTATAAGTAAGCTTCTTGCAAATCTGATATTAAATATTTTCAACCAATATTTATTAATTAGGTGTATTATTAATTATTTAAAAATAAACTAATTATATTTATGTATTTTTCTTTTAAAATTTTTGCACTTTCAATAAGTAGATGATTATCGATCATAGTATCGCATCATCTTCTCCATTAGTAAAATAATTTTTTAGGTTCATTAAAACTATACAACCAGTATGTCTTATTTTTTTTAAGTAGTTTACTTTATAAGTAACATAATTTTTATGTCAAGCATCTTCAATTTTGTTTTCATCTATATTAATAGTATTATGTCTTATATCGATAAATATAATAGTTATACATCTTAAGATAAAAATATTATCTACGTTGTAAATATAAAACTTGTCATGTTCATTTCATTATCTGGTTTTATATCAAATAAAATTATTGTTATTTTTACAGATATTGTACAGTAAAGAGTTAGAAGAAGAACTTCTGGGTATTAAAATTTTCTATTTAACTTTTATAAAGTTGAAAAAATATATATTATCACATAACTTACTATTATTTATGACTTTTTATATAAATCGGTTTAGTATTTATAATTGATTGTTTATTAAATGAAATTATGATATTTTTATATCAAGCAGTTTATTTTAATTTTTATTCTAATTCATGAATAAAAATAAATAATGAATAAATAATATTATTATTACAGTGAATAATTCACTAATACTTGTTAAATAATGAAAATATCTAATTTAATTGTTTTTATATTAATAAAATAATCATATTTTATAAAATAAAAGATTTTATTTTTACTAGTATCCAGTTTAATATACTTTTCTGAAGTAAATGTTAATTAACATATATTATAATTATTTTTAAATTAATAATATAGATATTATCTATAATAGATATATCGGAATAATATTAAAATATTTACAGTTAAAAATAATTCTTGTTTAATTAAATAATGATATAATAATATTAATGAAATTTAGTAATTTTGTTGAATATTAAATAAATGATGATATTTAATCGATGATTAAAATAATGTAAATTTAAATTTATTTGTTTTGAAACATTTAGATTATTGATCCTAGGATTTATTTTATTATTTATATTACTACAAAAAATTTTAATATTTATTTTGATTGTGTTTTGCCACAATATTTAATTTTTTTATAAAATGAGCTATTTTCCAAATACGTTTAATAACGTATACATAAATAAAAAAGGTGAATATAAATAACATAAACATAATCCATTCAGGAATAAATTTAGATTGTTCACCTAGCATGCCTATTGCTGCTAAAATAGTTGCTGCTAGAGTAATCAAGATTAAAGCTTGATTTTCTGTAAAACCTGAGCGCATAATTAAATGATGAATATGTTGTCTATCTGGAGAAAATGGACTGATTCCTTTACGCAATCTTCTGTACATAGTTGTAATCATATCCATTAAAGGAATGGCTATAGTCCATAGGGCAGTAACAGGTTTAATTGTATATTTGGCATCTTGAGTAGACATCAAAAGCAACCAAATAATGGTAAACCCAATTAATGTGCTACCTGAATCTCCCATAAAAACTTTATAGCGACTCCCTAATAAGCCTAAATTTAAGAAAATATAAGGAATAATGGCTGCAATAACAGAAAAACACCAAAAAGTTAATGCCATATTACCGTTTTGATAAAATAAAATACCTAAACTAGTGAAAGATACACAAGATACACCACCAAGAAGACCATCAATACCATCAATCATGTTAAAAGCATTAACTATTCCTAAAACAGCGAATAAAGTCGTAAAATAGCTTAAATAACCCAATGTTATTTGATATGGACCTAAAGCATAACCTAAATTATTTAGTTTTAGTTCAGCAAAAAAAATCATGATAAAAGTAATGATTACTTGAATTATCGCTCTAAATTTTACACTAATATCAAAACGATCATCTAATATTCCAATAAATACTAAGATACCAGCGCAAAATAAATATAACCATTTTCTTGGAATATATTCATTTGTAATTATAAATGCTAAATTGATACTAAAAAAAATAACAATACCACCAACTAACGGAATTTCTCCATGATGTTTTTTACGATGATTAGGTTCATCTACTAAACCAAATTTTTTAGCTAATTTTCTAGTAATAAATAAAATGTTTACAGAAAACAAAAAAACTAAAAAAATATCTGCAACTATATTTAGTATATACACTATATTATCTCTTTTAATTTTTATAAAAATCTCATGCATTGATTTATATGCATATATTATAATTTTTATTAAGTTAACGTATATTATTAAGATAACTTATTACATAAGTAATCAACTATTTAATATTTGAAAATTAAATAACATTAAGAAAATCTAATTAAAAAAATAAAACGTCACTTTATATGACGTTTTATTGTTAATAAAATGAATACTTATTTAAGACCTTTTCATAAATTCAAAAAATTCATCATTTCTTTTAGTCATAGCTAATTTATTAATTAAAAATTCCATTGCATCAATATCCCCCATAGGATGAATAATTTTACGTAATATCCACATTTTTTGTAATTCATCTGGCAATGTTAATAATTCTTCTTTACGAGTACCTGAACGGTTATAATCAATTGCAGGGAAAACACGTTTTTCAGCTATTTTACGTGATAAATGTAATTCCATATTACCAGTACCTTTAAATTCTTCGTATATAACTTCATCCATTTTTGAACCTGTATCAACTAATGCCGTAGCAATTATTGTAAGGCTACCACCTTCTTCTACATTACGTGCAGCACCAAAAAACCGTTTTGGGCGATGCAATGCATTTGCATCTACTCCACCAGTTAATACTTTTCCAGAAGAAGGAACTACTGTATTGTACGCACGTGCAAGACGTGTAATAGAATCCAATAAGATTATTACATCTTTTTTATGTTCCACTAATCTTTTTGCTTTTTCTATTACCATTTCAGACACTTGGACATGACGAGATGCAGGTTCATCAAATGTTGATGCAATAACTTCCCCTTTAACTAAGCGCTGCATTTCTGTTACTTCTTCTGGACGTTCATCAATTAATAATACCATTAATACGCAATCTGGGTAATTATTCGTAACATTAGCTGCAATATTTTGCAATAACATTGTTTTACCTGCTTTTGGTGGTGCTACAATTAAACCTCTTTGTCCTCGTCCAATAGGTGCTGATAAATCTAAGACCCTAGCTGTTAAATCTTCAGTAGATCCATTACCCCTCTCCATACGTAAACGATTATTAGCATGTAGTGGGGTTAGATTTTCAAATAATATTTTATTGCGTGCATTTTCAGGTTTATCAAAATTCACTTCATTTACCTTTAATAGTGCAAAGTATCGTTCTCCTTCTTTAGGGGGGCGAATTTTTCCTGATATAGTATCTCCAGTACGTAAATTAAACCTCCTAATTTGACTAGGAGAAACATAAATATCATCAGGACCTGCTAGATAAGAGCTATCAGCAGAACGTAAAAATCCAAATCCATCCTGCAAAATTTCTAGCACGCCATCTCCAAAAATATCTTCTCCACTTTTCGCATGTTGTTTTAAAATTGAAAAGATAATATCTTGTTTTCTCATTCGTGCTAAGTTTTCTAACCCCATACTTTCGCCAAGAATTATTAACTCAGATACTAGCGTATTTTTAAATTTGGTAAGATTCATAATGGTGGGTTCTTAAACTAGAATTATATTTTGACTATACAAACAAACAGTAATAATAAAGTATTATATTAAATATAATAACAACACATTAACTATTTTTAATAAAACATTTAATTTTATTAAAACATATATCTATATAAAAAATCAATTTTTATCATATTAATTTAAATAATATTGCTATGCAGTAAAAATGCAAAAATCAGAGATTTATTTCTAATGATAATTTAGGTAATTTTTATTTGTAAATGTTTTCTAAAAAACATAAGTAACATCACTAGAAATAAATAAACATAATTATTTGAAATATTATATATTTGAATTTAAGTAATATAAATCATTATATTCATATAGCATAGATTGTATACTAAATAATATATATATACAACATAACAAAATATATTACTAATTAAAATTAGTATATGTATTAATTATTGTAATTTATCATGATTAGAAGGACTCGTCTAGTTATAAATTAGATAAAATAGATGTTTGAATAAATCGTATAAATCTAAAGCATTAAACGTCTATTATTTATACTTTGTAAGTAAATTAAATATTTTTATCTAAAAATTCTTTTAGTTGTGTTTTAGATAGAAGACCAACTTGTCTACTAATTTCTTCAGAGTTTTTAAAAAGTATTAGTGTAGGAATACTACGAATATTATATTTAGTTGCTGTTTTAGGATTTTTATCTATATTTAATTTTCCAACTATTAATTGAGATTTATATTCATCAGCAATTTCGCTTAAAATAGGGGTAATCATTTTACAAGGATTACACCATTCTGCCCAAAAATCAATTAATATTGGTTTTGTTTCATTCAAGATTTTTATATTAAAATCTTCATCAGAAAAGTGAATAATTTTATTGTTCATAGCAAATTCTCCAAACAAAAATTTTATGGTATATATTAAAAATATTTAGTTAATTGTAATTTGTTTTAATTTAAAACATAATTTTTAATAAAACAATATTTCAATGTAATTTAAATATTTCTATTAAGTTAATATCAAAATATTAATAACTTAAATTTAATTAAGTTATAATATTTAATGTAGATTTTAAAGATATTTAAAATTGCTAAAATAATTTATTTTATTTAGATTTAAATTATATATAAAAATCAGTACATATTTTGTAATTTAGAATGAGTATAGTAAATATAATTATATAAATTAGTTTAAAATCATTTAAAAATTATATTTTTATAATTTTGTTTAATCTTAGTTATATAAAATTAATACATTAATTAATGAATTACATTCTTTCTATTGTATTTATGCCTAATAATTTTAAACCAATTTTTAATGTTTTTTTAGTTAAAATCGCAAGTTTTAAGCGACTACATTTTAATATATTATTTTCAGCATTTAAGATTGGACAATATTCATAAAAACTAGAAAATAATCCAGCTAACTTATATAAATAAGAACACATAATATGTGGTAACCCTTCGCAAGCAACAGTTAGTATTGTTTCTTCAAATTGTAATAAACGTATAGCTAATTTTTTTTCATATTCATTTGTTAAAACAATTGATTCATTTATGTCAATTAAATTAATTTTTTCTTTTTTTAAAAGTGAGACAATTCTAGTATAAGCATATTGTATATAAGGAGCGGTATTGCCTTCAAAAGATAACATTTTATCCCAATCAAAAATATAATTAGTTGTACGTTTTTTTGATAAATCAGCATATTTTATCGCCCCAACAGCAATCGATTGGATTATCAATTGTAATTTATTTTCTGGCATAGATAGATTTTTAGATCTAATAAGTTTACTTGCTCTATCAACTGCTTCATCAAGCAAATCTATTAATCTAATTGTACCTCCATCACGTGTTTTAAAAGGCTTACCATTTTTATCTAACATCATACCTAACATATGATGTTCTAATGATACTTTTTCAGGGATATAACCTGCTTTACGCACAATAGCCCAAACTTGCATAAGGTGTTGATGTTGTCTTGAATCTGTATAATATATTATACGATCAGCATGTAATGTTTCATAACGATATTTTGCACAAGCAATATCTGTTGTTGTATATAAATATCCTCCATCTTTTTTTTTAATAATTACACCCATGGCATCACCATTTTTGTTTTTAAATTCATTTAGATATACAACAATAGCACCATTATTATTAATTGCTAATCCTTTACTCATTAAATCAGTTACAATATCTGGTAACATATGATTATAAAAACTCTCACTCATTATATCTTTTTTAGTTAATGTGACATTTAAACGATGATAAATTTGTTGATTTTTATTTATGCTAATATTGACTAATTTACGCCATATTTCTTTACAGTGTTTATCCCCGGATTGTAATTTAACTACATAATGACGAGATAGTTTTGCAAAATCCTCATCCTCATCGTAATGTTTTTTAGCTTGACGATAAAATGTTTCAATATCAGATAAAATTATATCACTTGTGTAGTTTTTTTTATTTTTTTCTAAATATGCAATTAACATACCAAAATGAGTCCCCCAATCCCCGATGTGGTTGGCACGTATTACTTTATGGCCTAAAAACTCTAATATTCTTGCAATAGAATCACCAATTATAGTAGAACGTAAATGGCCGACATGCATTTGTTTTGCAATATTAGGAGCTGAATAATCAATGATAATGGTTTTTGGATTCATTTGTTTAATAACTAATTGTTCATTTTTTAAAATGAATTCAATTTGTTTAGATATCCATTGTTTATTTAAAAAAATATTAATAAAACCAGCTCCTGATAATTCAATTTTACTAGCAATATCTGTTAATTTTAACAATGGTAATATTTTTTTACTTAATTCACGTGGAGAAATTCCAATGCTTTTTGCTATAGATATAATACCATTAACTTGATAATCACCAAATTCAGCTCTTCTTGCAGTGCTTACTTGCCATTTAGTATTTTTAGGGGCTCCTACGGTAATTAATGCATTACTAACTTTTTGTGAAATAAAATCTTGAATATTCACTTAAATACCTTCATGATATATATAATATTAATATACTATTTATTATATTTAAAATAAATCAAATAGTTATTAACTATTTGATAGTTGTATTTTTATACATAAAAAAACAACTAAATAACTTTTTTCAAATTTATTTTATAAAAATTTTATGTATATAAAAGAGTTATCTGATAGCATCTTTATGCTAAAAAATAATATTAATTCATAAATTAAAAATACAAACTAAATTAATACTGCTTAGTTTTTTTAAAAAAATTGATATTTATATGATATAATTATTAGTAATATTAAGATATCTATTAAGAATAATTAAAACTTATAATAAAAAACAATATTTAATCTAAAATACACTAAATATTTTATTATATGAATAATAACTTTATATAAAATTATTTTAAAATATCAAAATACTATAATTATAAGGATATTTATAATATATATTATTAAAAATAATATATATTAGAGTTTATGATTAATAATCTTTCTGAATTTAATTTAAAAGTAACAGTAATATTTGTATAATTTCATGTATTATATTATTTATTTTTTGCAATTAAAACTGCACGTAAAGGAGCTGGATATCCTTCAATTGTAAAGTTAATATTATTAGGATTAAGAAAATTTTCTAATGATTCACCTTCCATCCATGTTGTTTTTCTTTGTTCTTGTATTGTTGTTACTGTTTGATCAATTATACACACATCGTAAAAGCCACATTTTTCTAACCATAATTTAATCATTTCTGCTGATGGAATAAAATAAATATTACGCATTTTAGCATAACTATTATGTGGTATTAGACATTGACTTTCATTTCCTAAAATAACTAAACTTTCAAGTACTAATTCTCCACCTGATATTAATTGATTTTTTAATTGACAAATATGATCTAATGGTGAACGACAATGATATAATACGCCCATTGAAAATACAGTATCAAAAGCACTTAATTTTGGTAATTGTTCAATTTTTAGTGGTAATAAATGTAATTTTTGATTATTTCCAATTAATTTTCGTATTGCCTCAAATTGATGCAAAAATAATTGTGAAGGATCTATACCAATAACTATTTTTGCTCCTTCACCAATCATTCTCCACATAAAATAACCATTACCACATCCTACATCAAGTACTTTTTTATTCATTAATGGTGATATATGAGGGGAAATACGGTTCCATTTCCAATCAGAACGCCATTCACAATCAATATTGATATCATAAATATCAAATGGTCCTTTACGCCATGGTGTTAATTTTTTTAACAATTGGATAATCCATTGCTTTTTTTTTATAAATTGGTTATTCATATTTTTAGCAATAACTCCAGTTTTTAAATCTAAATTACTTGGCGTTATGCATGGTAAATTTTGCACTATTTTTTGCCAATTTTTGAATTGGTGGCATTTGGTATTTTTTTTCCATTGCTTAATTTGATTTGGTAAGACTTCTAACCAATTACTTAATGAGCTAACTGCAATTTGTTTGTAGAAATAATTAAAATCTATCATTTTTATTTAATCCTTAATAGCTATTAATGAACCAAAGTTAAAACATTGAAACCATAAATCATAATTATTAAAACCTGCTGTTTTGAAGCGTAATTTATGAGTATCAATTGAATCAGGTAACATGATATTTTTTAACATATTATATTTTTGATGAATTTCCAATTCACTATATCCATTGGCACGTTTGAAATTATAATGCATTTTAAAAAGTAATGAATTAATCTTTTGATTTTCAAAATTAAATTTTTCAGATAGCATTAAAATGCCTCCTGGATTCATGCCTTGATAAATACGATTAATTAATTGTTGTCTAAGTGATGGAGAAATAAATTGCAGTGTAAAATTTAATATCACCATTGAGGCATTTTCTATGTTAATATCTATTAAATTGCCTTTAATAATTTCAACTGTAGTATTTATTCCAGAAGTATTTTTTCTATATTTATTAATAAATCTCTTACAATGCTTAATCATTGCAGCTGAATTATCAATTGCAATAATTTTACAATTATTTACTCTAATATTACGTAGTATGGATAAAGTAACTGTACCTAATGAACAACCTAAATCATAAATAATGCTGTTAGGTGTAACATATTGAGTTACTAAAATACCAATCATAGTAATTATATTTGAATAACCAGGAATAGATCTTCTAATCATATCGGGAAAAACTTCAACAACTTTTTTATCAAATTGCCAGTCGCCTAAATTAATTATTGGTTTGGTTAATAACCTATCTTTCAAAAACATATTCAATTATATATAAATGTAAAATATACTAAATTGATTAATTAAAATATTATAATAGGAGATAAGTATCTATAATATTAGATTTATAGTTATTATAATTAATTACATTAATAGCTATATAGGAATATATTTAAATAGTACTTACGTGAATTAAATATTTTATATTGTAATTAATAAAAATTATTAGAAGATTAATGTTAAAATATTTTAATAAATTTAAATTTGCAAAAATAATTATTTATTTATATTAAACTGTGTATTTAATATACAAAAATATTTATATAAAAAGAAATAAAATTTAATTAATAAATATTAAACTATAAATATTTATAAACTATGTTTATCAATGTAGTATTATAAATAAAAGGATATAAATTATGCGAACATGTTATTGTGGGCAATTAAGTATTATGCATGTTAAACGAAAAGTGACTCTTTGTGGATGGGTTAATAGTTATCGTAATTTAGGAAAAATAATTTTTATAGATATGAGAGATCGTGAAGGTTTAGTGCAAGTTGTATTTATGCGAGAATTACATGCTGAACTTTTTATTCAGGCTTCACAGTTACGCAATGAATTTTGTATCCAAATAAGAGGTGTAGTACAAAAACGAAAACAAATAAATAAAGAAATAACCACAGGTTATATTGAAGTTATTGCAGATAAATTAAAGATTATTAATAGTTCTAAACCATTACCTATAGACAGTCATCAACAAAATTCTGATGAAATCAGATTAAAGTATCGTTATCTTGATTTAAGAAATGAAAAAATGATAAATTGTTTAAAACAACGAGCAAAAATTACTAGTTTTATACGTCGTTTTATGGATTCTGAAGGTTTTATTGACATTGAAACTCCGATATTAACTAAAGCAACACCAGAAGGAGCTCGTGATTATCTTATTCCAAGTCGTATTCATAATGGCAAATGTTTTGCTCTTCCACAATCACCTCAAATTTTTAAACAATTATTAATGATTGCTGGTTTTGATCGTTATTATCAAATAGTAAAGTGTTTTCGTGATGAAGATTTACGCCTTGATCGTCAACCTGAATTTACGCAAGTAGATGTAGAAACATCTTTTATGACTGCAATACAAGTTCGTGAATTGATGGAGCGTTTAATTTGTAATTTGTGGAAAGAAAATAAAGGAGTTCATTTAGGTACTTTTCCAATAATGACTTTTTCTAAAGCTATGCAATATTATGGATCAGACAAGCCAGATTTACGTAATCCATTAAAATTAATTGATATTGCCGATTTAGTGAACTCAGTTCCATTTACAGTATTTTCTGATCCTGCTAATGATCCTAAAGGACGAGTAGTTGCACTTTGTGTGCCAGGTGGGGCAAAATTAACAAGTAAACAATTGGATATTTATGCTAAATTTGTTACTAATTATGGCATAAAAGAATTTTATTGGATGAAAATTAATTCGTTAATTAAAGGTTATATTGATACTTATAGTCCAATTGCTAAAGTTTTACCACAACAAGTAATTGATCATTTATTAATACGTACGAAAGCTAAATCAGGTGATATTTTATTATTTGGTTCAGGTAAACAAAATATCATTAATAATATGATGGGAGCATTACGTTTAAAAGTAGGTCAAGATTTAGCTATTACACAAAATAATTCTTGGAAACCATTATGGATAATTGATTTTCCAATGTTTAAAGAAAATGAAAATGGTGAGCTTCAGGCTTTTCATCATCCTTTTACTGCTCCAAAAAATTTAAATTTTAAACAATTACAAGATAATCCTTTAAATGCTATTGCTAATTCTTATGATATAATAATAAATGGTTGTGAAATTGGTGGTGGATCAGTTCGTATTCATAATAATAAAATACAACAAACTATTTTTGAAATTCTTAATATTAGTAAATCAGAACAGGAAGAAAAATTCGGCTTCTTATTAGAAGCATTACAATATGGAACACCACCTCATGCTGGTTTAGCTTTTGGTTTAGATAGAATAGTAATGTTGCTAACAGAAACAGAAAATATTCGTGATGTCATTGCTTTTCCTAAAACTAATACTGCATCATGTTTAATGACTAATGCACCAAATATAATTAATTCTAATACATTACAAGAATTAGGAGTAACTTTTATTTAAGTTAAGTAATATGAAATATAAAAAAGCAGAATCAGTATTAGTGATAATTTATATTAAATCAAGTAAACAAGTATTATTATTGCAAAGATTTGATGATATTTATTTTTGGCAATCAGTTACTGGTAGTCTTGAGGATAATGAAACACCAAGAGAAGCAGCATTACGTGAAGTAAAAGAAGAAATAGGTATTGATATTATAAAACAAAATTTAATATTAGTTGATTTACAGAGAAGTATTTATTTTGATATATTTTTTTATAATCTTTATCGTTATGCTCCTGGTATAACTAAATGTAAGGAATATTGGTTTTCTTTATCATTACCATATAAACAAAAAATTTCTTTGAAAGAGCATCTAAAATTTTGTTGGTTACCTGCCTATCAGGCGGCTGCAT
The DNA here is from genome assembly GCF_001534665.1 of Candidatus Arsenophonus lipoptenae. Lineage (NCBI taxonomy): Bacteria > Pseudomonadati > Pseudomonadota > Gammaproteobacteria > Enterobacterales > Morganellaceae > Arsenophonus > Candidatus Arsenophonus lipoptenae. The sequence goes on from NZ_CP013920.1 coordinate 812,828, forward strand.
TGACTAAGTCTTGGAGTAATAGTCAAGCAATTAAAGAGTTTATTATGAAATAATTTTAAGATATATATTTTAGGGGATATTTCATGTCTGGTCATAGTAAATGGACTAATATTAAACATCGTAAAGCTGCACAGGATAATAAACGAGGTAAAGTTTTTACTAAAATTATTCGTGAACTAGTAATAGCCGCTCGGTTAGGTGGTAGTGATTCCGCATCAAATCCAAGATTAAGATCAGCAATTGATAGAGCATTATCTAATAATATACCTAGATATACTTTAAATAGAGCAATTTCTCGTGGTATCGGTAATGATGGAAATGATAATCTTGAGACTATTATTTACGAAGGATATGGACCAGGTGGAACAGCTATTATTGTTGAATGTTTAAGTGATAATCGCAATCGTACAGTTTCTAATATACGTTATTCTTTTACTAAATATGGAGGTAATTTAGGAACTAATGGTTCAGTTTCTTATTTATTTGTTAAATGTGGTGTAATATCATACAAAGATATTTACGAAGATAAATTAATAGATGGGGCATTAAATGCTAATGCAGAAGATGTTAAATCTTATGATAATGGTTTAGTGGATGTATATACTAAATTTGAAACATTTAGTAGTATATTACAAAAATTAGATTTATTAGGTTTTCATGCTATATCTACAAAATTGACTATGATTCCATTAATTAAAATAAATTTAAATACTAATATTGTAGATAATTTTTTACGTTTAATAGATACGCTAGAAAATTTTGATGATGTACAATATGTTTATCATAATGGAAATATATAAAACATAAATTTAATAGTATTTATATCTATAATGAAATTAAGTTATTTAAATAATGAAAAAGTAAAATATTAAATAACTTTTCTTAAATTAAAATTTATCCTAATGATATTTATACAATTTAAATATTAGAAAATATTTAAATTGTATTTTATAATATTAACTAATATATTTTAAGCCATTCATATATGGATGCAAAACTTTAGGAATTTTAATTCTACCATCTATTTGTTGATAATTTTCCATAATAGCTACTAGAGTACGACCAACAGCTAAACCTGAACCATTTAAAGTATGTACAAATTGTGGTTTTTTGTTATTTTTATAATTCCGAAAACGAGTTTGCATGCGACGTGCTTGAAAATCACAGGTATTTGAACATGAAGAAACCTCACGATAACTTTTTTGTGATGGCAACCATACCTCTAGATCATATGTTTTACAAGATGCAAATCCCATATCACCAGTACATAAAACCATTTTCCTATAAGGAAGTTTTAATAATTGTAATACTTTTTCTGCATGACCTGTTAATTCTTCTAGTGCAGACATTGATTTTGTTGGTTCTACTATTTGTATTAATTCAACTTTATCAAATTGATGCATACGAATTAAACCTCGTGTGTCACGTCCATAAGCACCTGCTTCTGAACGAAAACATGAGGTATGTGCTGTTAGGCGTATTGGCAGTCTTTCAATTGCTAAAATTTCATTACGAAATAAATTAATGAGTGGTACTTCAGCTGTTGGTATCAATGCATATTGTTGATTTATTAATTGTTCTTTTATATTTTGAACATAGAAAAGTTCTTCACTAAATTTTGGTAATTGCCCAGTTCCATATAATGTAGTGTTATTTACTAAATAAGGAACATAAGTTTCTGTATAACCATTATATTCTGTGTGTAAATTTAACATAAATTGTATTAAAGCACGATGTAACCGTGCAATTTGTCCTTTCATTATTACAAAACGAGATCCTGTAATTTTTACAGCAGAAGGAAAATCTAGACCATTAACGAATTCACCTAATTCTACATGATCTTTAATATCAAAATTAAATTGATATGGTTCGCCCCAACGACTTATTTCAATATTATTATTTTCATCTTTTCCTATAGGTACACTTTCATCTGGTAAATTAGGTAATTTTACAGATATATTAAATATATTATTTTGTATTCTTATCAATTCATTTTCAATTTTATGTAATTCATCAGTTAATTGATTAACTTCTTTGCGTAATATATTAATATTTTCACCGTGTGCTTTTAAATCACGAATTATTTTCGAATATGAGTTTCTTTTTGCTTTCAAGGATTCTGTTTTAATTTGTAAATATTTTCTTTCCTTTTCTAATTTACATAAGTAATTAGAATCAAAAATGAAACCTCTATGAGCTAGCTTTTGTATAATAAAACTTAATTTATTACGTAGTAATTTTGGGTCTAACATTTTGACCTAATATTTATTAGTATTGTTTTTATTAAATGTTTTAAAATAAAATAATAGAGAAAATAATTTTTTTTCATTTTCTTGTGTTTAAATTTAATAGTGTTTATTCAATATAAAATGCGTAATTAATAGTATTTATAATATAAATTAATAGTATTTATAATATAATTAGATATAGTTTTTATGAAAAATATGCTTTATTTTTTCATATGAAAAATATAATAGCAACTGAAAATCTATAAAATATTAATTATTTTTTTATATTAAGAGTTATTATAAATTATTAATAATATAGTTAATTGTAATATTCATTATATTTTTTATAACTAAGTCAGTCTCTGATTAATTTAATTAGTGATTAATATAGATAATATTTAGTGTTTAGCATAAAAAAGTATATATAAAATAATATATTATTTATTACTTTTTACTTTTGATTATCAATAGATACATTATTTGGTGGAATAAATTTAAATTTATTATCATTGATATAACTTGATAAATGGGTTTTTAGTTGAAAAAAATTTATTTGACCATACTGTTCTGTCATTATAAACTTCTGAATAGTTCCATTTGGTTCGATAGTAATTGAAAAATCTTTTAAATTTCCTTTGTTTTCTTTATCTATCAATAAAAAATTATCCCCGTTTTGACTAATTTGATAACGTTTCCAATCTTCTTTATTATTACGGATTATCAATATAAAAGGAGTATTAGTTATTGCTGAACTTAAACAAGTTACAGTAACTTGTTTAATTGAAGGATTATAAAACCATAGATTAGTACCATCAGAAATTAACCAATACTTATCTGGTGAAAATATATGCCAATTAAATAAATTTGGGCGTTTCAACCATAAATGACCTTTGCTTTGATTAATTAAATCACCATCAATACTTATTACTTTTTGTATAAAAGTTGCGTAAAAACTATTAATTTTATTTAATCGTTTTTGAAGTTCAACAGAAGCAGTTAAGGCAGATACTTGTGTAGTAAAAAAACTTATTATTAATAATATTAATATTATTATTTTTTTCATTAATCAATTATCCTTATTTTTATAATATTTATTGTTAAAATTAAAGGTATATATAATGAAATTATCTAACAATTCTATAACTATAAATTCCATTTTTCAGAATTTTTTATAGTAAATTATAATTATATGAATACTAAATATTATTAATATAATATTATTATCAAATAATTAATATTACAAATTATTTCTTAATGCCATATACTTATATTATTAAAATATTAATATTAATTAAAGTTAATAACTTAAAAAATATTTTTTTTGAAAACACATGTTTTACTAATTACAATTATTAATAAATATATTAATTATTAATAAATATATTAATATTCTAATTATATGGAGAATAAATGAAAATTATCAATCATAGTTCAATTATTATTTTAGGATCTGGACCAGCTGGTTATACTGCAGCTATTTATGCTGCTAGAGCAAATCTTAATCCTATATTAATTACTGGATTTCAACAAGGAGGTCAATTAATTTTAACTACTGAAATTGAAAATTGGCCTGGTGATCATAAAAAATTAATGGGCCCTATATTAATGGATCGGATGTTGCAACATACTAAAAAATTTATAGTTGAAAAAAATATTATACATGATCATATTTATAAAGTTAATTTATATAATCGTCCATTTCAATTAACTGGAGATAATGGAATATATAGCTGTGATGCACTTATTATTGCTACTGGGGCTTCAGCTCGTTGTTTAGGATTACCTTCTGAAGAATATTTTAAAGGTCGTGGTGTTTCAACTTGTGCTACGTGTGATGGATTTTTTTATCGTAAACAAAAAGTAGCTGTAGTTGGTGGGGGAAATACTACTATTGAAGAAGCACTCTACTTGTCTAATATTGCTAGAGAAGTTCATATTATTCATCGACGAGAAATATTTAAAGCAGAAAAAATTCTTATCCAACGTATGATGGAAAAAGTAAGAAATGGCAATATAATATTACATATTAATTTTGTATTAGATGAAATATTAGGAAATAATAGTGGTGTTACTGGAATTAGTTTACGTTCCACTAAAAATGACAAGATAGAAACATTAAATGTTACTGGTGTGTTTATTGCTATAGGACATACTCCAAATACAAATATTTTTATTAATCAATTAGCATTAGATAATGGCTATATTAAAGTGAAATCAGGAACTGAAGGTAATGCAACTCAAACTTCAGTTAAGGGTGTTTTTGCAGCTGGTGATGTTATAGACCATGTATATCGTCAAGCTATTACTTCAGCTGGCACTGGTTGTATGGCTGCTATTGATGCAGAACGTTATTTAGATGAGATAAACCAAAATAAAATAAACATTTAAGTTATATAATAATTTTTATTATTTTTAATAATTTTGCTAATTACTTAAAATATAGAATGATTAATGAATAAACAAAAACAAATTAAATTAATTAAATGGCTAAAACAACAATCAATAATAGTAAAAAAATGGATATATTTATCTGTTTTATTAGGAATAATTAGTGGTATATTAATTGTTGCCCAAGTGTGGGTTTTAGCTGATATTTTACAATCATTGATCGTATATAATCAATCAAGAGAACAATTATTAATTCAATTTATATTATTAATTTGTGTATTTATTTTTAGATCTATAATATATTTTATACGAGAAAGAGTTGGATTTATTTGTGGTAAAATTATTCGAAAAAATATTCGTAGTGTAGTTTTAAATAAGTTTGATGAATTAGGTCCTATTTGGGTTAAACATAAACCTAGTGGTAGTTGGTCAACAATTATATTAGAGCAAATTGATGATATACAAGATTATTATGCACGATATTTACCTCAAATGTACTTAGCCATAATAATACCAATTATTATTTTAGTTGGCATTATTCCAATTAATTGGGTAGCTGGGGTAATTTTATTTATAACAGCACCTTTGATTCCATTGTTTATGATATTAATTGGGATGGGGGCTGCTGATATTAATCATAAAAATTTTATTATATTATCTAGATTAGGTGGTAGATTTCTTGATCGGTTACGTGGTCTAGATACTTTAAGAATTTTTTTTCGTGCTGAAAAAGAAATACTAGATATTAAAAAAGTTACAGAAGAGTTTCGTAAAAAAAATATGGATGTTTTACGAATTGCTTTTCTTTCTTCAGCAGTATTGGAATTTTTTACATCTATTTCAATAGCGTTAGTTGCTGTTTATTTTAGTTTTTCTTATTTAGGTAAATTACATTTTGGCAGTTATGGAATGCCAATTACGCTTTTTTCTGGTTTTTTAGTATTAATATTAGCACCTGAATTTTTTAAACCACTACGTGATTTGGGTATTTATTATCATGCTAAAGCAACAGCAATTGGTGCAGCAGATACTTTATTTACATTATTAACCAGTGTAGAAAAAAAATTACCTAATGCGCAAATCATTCAAAAAATTCCTATGATACAATCATTAATGATTGTTGCAAAAAATTTAGAAATTTTTTCTCATGATAATGTTCATTTAGTTGGTCCATTAAATTTTACTATATTACCAAATCAACGTATTGCTATAGTAGGACATAGTGGTTCTGGAAAAAGTTCACTATTAAATGTTCTATTGGGATTTTTACCTTATATTGGTTCATTGACAGTTAATGGAATTGAACTAAGAAATATAGATATAATTAATTGGCGAGAACAACTTAGTTGGATAGGACAAAATCCTAATTTACCTGAAAAAACTATTATTGATAATATATGTCTTTCTTCATCAAAAGCATCATCACTTGCAATAAATACTGTTATAGAAAATGCCTATATTACTGAATTTACTAAATATCTATCAGAAGGTATTAATACTGAAATTGGAGAAAATGCTACCTACTTGTCTGTAGGTCAGGTTCAAAAAATTGCTATTGCCCGTGCACTGCTAAAACCATGTCATTTGCTTTTATTAGATGAACCTGTGGCAAGCCTTGATATGAAAAGTGAACAAAGTATTATGAATGTAATTAATAAACAAGCTACTAAACAAACAACATTAATGATTACCCATTTATTAGATGAAGTAAATAAATATGATCAAATATGGGTTATGTCTAATGGCTTGATTATTGAACAGGGTGATTATAATACTTTGATTCAAAGTAAAGGATTATTTAATCAATTACTTAATTATTATTTTAGGGAGGTATAATGGTTATACTAGTTCCTTTTGTTATGATGTATTCTCGTCACTGGATAAGACTTAATATTGGAATAATATTAAATATTATAACTACATTGGCTAATATAATACTATTGATCATATCAGGTTGGTTATTAATTGGAACAGCACTAATTGGCCCCAGTGGGCTATATACCTTTAATTATATGTTACCCGCAGCCGGTATTCGTGGTTTATCTATTATACGTACAACTAGTCGTTATGCTGAACGAATAATTAATCATGATACAACTTTTCGAATATTAACATATTTAAGAATTTTTATATTTCAAAATTTATTGCAGTTATCATCTAGTGGTATTTCATATTATGATAAAGGAGATATTTTTAATCGTTTAGTAACTGATGTCAAAGTTATTGATCATTTATATTTACGGGTATTTTCTCCAATATTAAGCAATTTCATTATTATTATTCTTTTTACTTTTTTTTTAAGTAGATTAAATATGCTTTTAACTTTTATATTAAGCATAATTATGCTTTGTTTGATTATTCATTTACCTATATTTTTTTATAATTTAGGAAAATCTATTGGTTACGATTTAACTATATTACGTAGTAAATATCGTACTTGCTTAATTAATATTATTCAATCACAAGCAGAGTTAACTATTTTTGGTGCATTTAATCGTTTTCGAAAAATATTAACTAATTTGGAATACAATTTATTGAAAAGACAAGAACAGCAATTTAACTTAACTACATTAGCTCAATCTATTATGATTTTTTTTTCTGGTTTTTCTATAATTTTAGTAATTTGGATAGGAGCAGATGCGTTTGATAATCAAAATCAATTTAAATCACTTATAGCACTATTTATTTTTTCTGTTTTAGCTATATTTGAAGTTTTAGGATCATTTGCTATTGCTTTTCAATATTTAGGGGAAGTAATTACTTCTATAAATAGATTAATGGAATTAATTAATCAAAAACCAATCATTAGATTTCCAATTGCAGAACAAATAATAAGTAATAAAGTAGAAATCAAAATACAAAAAATATATTTTAGCTATCCTAAACAAATAAAACCAGCATTACAAAATATATCTTTTACAATCAAAATTGGTGAACATATTGCACTATTAGGTAAAACTGGTTGCGGTAAATCTACGTTATTACAATTATTAACTCGTGCATGGGATGTTAATTCTGGTAAAATTTTGATCAATGATATTCCAATTCAGCTTTATGATGAAAAAACATTGCGTAACCTTATTGCTGTAGTACCACAGAGAATACATATTTTTAGTGATACTTTACGTAATAATCTTTTAATTGCAAAAGATAATTTGAAAGATACTTTTTTGATAAAAGTATTAAATAAAGTTGGTTTATATAGTTTAAGCAACAATAAAGGATTAAATAGTTGGATTGGAGAAGGTGGTAGGCAACTATCAGGAGGTGAAAAACAACGATTAGGCATTGCAAGAGCTATGCTTTGTGATGCACCATTAATATTATTAGATGAACCTACTGAAGGATTAGATATTAAAACTGAAAAACATATAATCATGCAATTACAAGATTACTGTAACGATAAAACTTTATTATTTATTACACATCGCTTACATGGATTAGAAAATATGAATAATATATATATAATGGATGAAGGAAAAATTATTAAACAAACGACCTATGAAGAATTATTAAAATTAAAAAATCGTTATTTAAAATATTATCAAAATAAAACGATATTAAATTAATAATAAACAAGTATGTAAGTAAGTATTTTTACAAAAATATTTTGTTATTTTTATAATAAAATATTTTATATAACTGCTTACAATATTAATATACTTTATATCACTCAATTATAACTCAATGGTATAATTTTTATTAAAGATAATGATTATTTAAAGTATTTTGCTTTTTTTATGAAAGGCTTTTTGAAAAAATTAATTTTAAAAAATATTTTGCTTAATTAAGAGGATGAAATGGTTAAAGAAGATAATATTGAAATGCAAGGTATAGTAATAGATACTTTACCAAATACTATGTTTAGAGTTGAATTAGAAAATGGTCATATAATTACCGCACATATATCTGGCAAAATGCGCAAAAATTACATTCGTATTTTAATGGGAGATAAAGTAACTGTAGAGTTAACACCATATGATTTAAGTAAAGGTAGAATTATTTTCCGTAGTCGTTAACTCTTCAGCTTAAATGTGATAATTATAAATTATTTTACATATATATTTGTATTATATTTTGTATGTATAGTTACATATATCTGATATTATATAGCATATAAATATATTAAGATCAATATGTTATTTCATATATAGTATATGAAATACTTTTCATGCCCGAAGGCGGAATCGAACCACCGACACAAGGATTTTCAGTCCTCTGCTCTACCGACTGAGCTATCCGGGCATGAGAAAATAATTAAAAACTACTTAACGTATATTAAAATACATTAAAATTATTTCTATTAATTTTAAGAATATTATTCTTATTGCTTCAAAGAATAATAATAAGTAATCTTATTACTAATCAAATTACCAGCCATATTTATATAAATAAATATCTTCAATAAGAATAGATAATTACAACTATATAGGGATAATTTTATAAAAATTAATTAAATTTTTCCAACCAGATCAATCGAAGGTGATAATGTGGGTTCACCATCTCTCCATTTAGCAGGACAAACTTCTCCTGGATGACTTGCAATATATTGTGCTGCTTTAATTTTACGTAGTAAATCTGATGAATCTCTTCCAATACCTTCAGCAGTAATTTCAATACCTTGAATAATACCATTTGGATCAATAATAAATGTACCACGTTCTGCTAACCCTAATTCTTTTTTTTCATCATTTTTTTTATATTCACACATCACTTCAAAATTACGTGTCAATGTCCAATCTGAATCAGAAATCATAGTGTATTGAATTTTACGAATTGTGTTTGAATTACTATACCACTCTTTATGACTAAAATGAGTATCTGTTGAAATAGAGTAAATTTCAACACCTAATTTTTGAAATTGTTCATAGTAATCAGCTAAATCACCTAATTCTGTTGGGCAAACAAATGTAAAATCGGCAGGATAAAAGAAAAAAACACTCCAATGACCCTTGATATCATTTTCAGATATTTTAATAAACTTTCCATTTTTAAATGCAGTATTTTGAAAAGGTTTAATTTCTGTATTTAATAAAGACATTTTATTATTTCCTTCTATTAATTAATTTAATTAAATTAACATTCAATGTTATATCAAAATTTTATTTTTTAACAACTTATTTTATTTTATGTTTTGTTATTTATTCTTTCTATCAAGAAAAAATTCTATGAATTAATATATACTAATTATTAAATTATTAATAGTAATATTATATTGTAAATAATAAAAAATTTAAATTTTTAATAAATAATTATATTAATTAATTGTTACTATGTAATAGTACTAATATTAGTAGTAAGTAAAGCTATATTATTTTTTAATATATTGAAATTATTTAATTAATTTTCAATTATAAAATATACTTGTTCAGTAACAATAAAATAAAAAATTCTAAATTAATATATTATAAAATAATTTATATTAAAATAATTTGATAAACGAATAATGAATATTTATAGTAATTATTTATTTTATAAATTTTAAATTCGTTTTTAATAAAATAGTATTTATTTATTAATTTTTTTATTATTTATTGATTTTTTTATTAGATTTAATTTAATTTAAAGTGATATAAAATAATCAATAATTTTATTATGACATTAAATATATTTAGGATTTTTTTTGAAAAAAAAATTAAATTTAACTTCTTTAACTACGTTAGTATTAAGTTCAATGGTTGGGGCAGGTGCTTTTAGTTTACCCCAAAATATAGCCGAAGTAGCTAGCCCATTAGCACTTATTATATGTTGGAGTATCACAGGTATAGGTGTTTTATTTATTGCAATATCATTATTATTACTCTCACGGGTTAAACCAAGTTTAGATGGAGGAATTTATACTTATGCTAAGGAAGGTTTTGGTGAATTAGTTGGATTTTGTTCTGCATGGGGTTATTGGTTATGTTCTATTATTGCTAATGTTTCCTATTTAGTTATAGTTTTTGCAACCTTTAGTTTTTTTACGGATCAATCAGATCGTGTAATTTTTGGTGATGGAAATACTTGGCAAGCTATAATAGTTGAATCTATTTTGCTATGGATTATGCACTGCTTAGTACTAAGAGGTACTCATCTTGCTTCTAAAATTAATAAATTAATAACTGTAGCTAAATTAATTCCATTAAGTTTATTTATTATTTTAGCATTTGTTAGCTTTAAAAAAGATATATTTCAATTTGATTTTAGTGGTGTAAAAATGGGTATATCTATTTGGCAACAAGTTAAAAATAGTATGTTGATCACCTTATGGGTATTTATTGGTATTGAAGGTGCTATAGTAGTTTCAGCTCAAGCTCAAAGAAGGAAGGATATTGGTATAGCAACAGTACTTGCTGTTATTTTAGCTTTAAGTATTTATGTATTAATCACCTTACTCCCTTTAGGAATTGTTTATAGATCTGAACTTGCTGGAATGAAAAATCCATCTATGTTATCACTTATGATTAATATGATCGGTAATTATGGAAAAATCATCATTTCAGTAGGTTTAATTCTTTCTGTTTTTGGTGCTTATTTAAGTTGGATAATTATGACGATAGAAATTCCTTATATTGCTGCATTATATGGTGCATTTCCTCAAATATTTAAATATAAAAATAAAAATAACACACCTTCAGTATCTCTTTTATTTACAAATATTTCTATACAATTATCATTAATATTAATTTGGTTAAGTGTTAGTAATTATAATATTTTATTAACAATAGCCACAGAAATGATTCTAATTCCCTACTTTATATTAGGAGCTTTCTTAAGTAAAATATCAATTAAGGATAATAAAAAAGTATTATTTATTTTTGGTATAATGACAAGCTTATATAGTTTATGGTTACTATATGCGGCAGGGATAATAAATTTACTTTTATCTATTATACTTTATATACCAGGTATATTTATTTTTTTATATATTAAATATCAAAATAATAAAAAAAAGAAAACAAAGAACAAAAATATTGTTTAAAAATTTATAATGAAATTATATTTTAGAAAGTAAAATTTATTTTATATAATTGATCTAAAATATTAATTATAAAATATTTAATAATATTAAAAAACTTTACCATAGAAAAATAATTTGATATAAGAATTTTGATTAATGTTTTTATTTTAATGGATTAGCAATACATAAAATAATCTACTAAATTATATTAATGCTTTTATGATGATATTTTGATGGTATAAAATATATATAAAAATTAAATAATATTCAAAAATTATAGTTTCAAATTCTTTAAATTATAAACAATCAATTTAATAAATAACATTTTAATTTTTTATTATAAATAATCATGGAAATTATTATATATTGCTAATATTTTTATCCAAAATTTCACAATATTTCATTTTAATATTTTTATTTATATACAAATGACAGAATCATTAATTGAATTAAAAGGTAGTAATTTTACTCTTACAGTTCTTCATATATATAATGAAGATCCTGAAGTTATTAAAAAAGCTATTCAGGAAAAAATTGATCAAGCACCTACATTTTTGAAGAATGCTCCTATTATCTTAAATGTTAATGGTATTTTAAATGTCAATAGTATTCTATCTTGTTATAGAATTATTACTAATACAGGTTTAAAAATAGTTGGTATTAGTGGATGTACTAATACTAAATTACGACAATTAATTACTGATATTGGATTACCTTTATTGCTTAGTGAAGATCAAAATAGAAAGTTATATAATAAAAAAAATAGTAATACAAATACTACTGAGTATAGTAAAACAAATATTATCACTGCCCATGTTCGTTCTGGGCAACGAGTGTATGCTGCTAATTGTGATTTAATTGTTAATGCCAATGTTAGTGCTGGTGCTGAATTAATTGCTGATGGTAATATACATATTTATGGTATGATGCGTGGTAAAGTACTTGCAGGTGCATCTGGAGACAATAATTGTGAAATTTACTGCATCAATTTACAAGCTGAATTAGTTTCTATTGCTGGCCAGTTTTGGTTAAGTGAACAAATTCCTACATATTTTACTGGGAAGGCAGCTAGATTACGTTTAACAAATAACAAATTGACAATTTCTAATATTATTTAGATTAATATCTTATATAGGAATAAGATTTATGGTACGTATTATTGTTATAACTTCAGGCAAAGGTGGTGTAGGGAAAACAACTTCTAGTGCAGCTATTGCTACTGGTTTAGCACAAAGAGGGAAAAAAACTATTGTGATAGATTTTGATATCGGACTAAGAAATTTAGATTTAATTATGGGATGTGAACGTCGTGTAGTATATGATTTTATAAATGTAATACAAGGAGATGTGATACTTAGTCAGGCTATTATTAAAGATAAAAAAACTAAAAATCTTTATATACTTCCAGCTTCACAAACACGTGATAAAAGTGCATTAACACGTGAAGGTGTTGAAAAAGTATTAAATGATCTAAAAATATTGAATTTTGAGTTTATTATATGCGATTCACCTGCTGGTATTGAAAATGGTGCTTTAATGGCACTTTATTTCGCTGATGAAGCAATTATTACTACTAATCCTGAAATTTCTTCTGTAAGAGACTCAGATCGTATTCTAGGAATTATTGCATCAAAATCGAGACGCGCTGAATGTGGAGAAGAACCGATTAAAGAACAGCTACTGCTAACTCGTTATGATCCATATCGTGTACGTCATGGTGATATGTTAAGCATAACAGATGTACTTGAAATCTTATGTATCCCACTTATTGGTGTAATACCTGAAGATCAATCTGTTTTACGTTCTTCAAATCAAGGTGAGCCTATTATTTTAGATTCTAAATCTAATGCAGGAAGAGCATATAGCGACTGTGTTGATCGAATTTTAGGTAAAAGTTGTACAATTCGCTTTATTGAAAAAGAAAAAAAAAGTTTTTTAAAACGTTTATTTAGGTGATAAAAATGACCTTATTAAATTTTTTTCTATCGAAAAAAAAATCAACTGCTGATATGGCTAAAGAAAGATTACAAATTATTGTAGCTGAAAGAAAACGTCATGAATGTACTCCAGATTATATACCAGCAATGAAACGAGATGTTTTAAATGTAATTTGCAAATATATTCAAATTGATCCAAAAATGCTTACTGTACAATTTGAACAAAAAGATGACGATATCGCAGTTTTAGAATTTAATATTATTATACCGGAAAGTGGTGAAAATACATAAAAAATAGTTATATATATTTTATATTTAATAAGTTAAATAAATACTAAGATGATTTTTATATAAAATCAAAGTTTTTCATTAAACATAATAAAAGTTATGCAATTTAATAATTTAATATTAACTATATTACTAATCATATAGATTGTTTAAAAAATATAATTCGAGATAGAATATCTTATTAATTAAATATATATTTAATAATACTAATTAAAACACTATTTTGATGTAGTAATTTACATTATTAGATATAAAAGTAATATTATTTTAATGTATATTATTATTCAATTTTTATTTTTAATAATACCTTAATTTTCATAAGCTAAAGGTTGGATAATATCCAGCATAAGAATTAAAAATTACTTTTTTATGTTAATAAATTTATATTAAAAAAATAAATTTATATGTATAATTAATTTTAAATATTTAATATTTGTTTAAATATATCAAAAATTAAATATTTTATGCTTTTTCTAAGTAAATTTATTACGTATATAAATCGGCCAAGCTTTTTCAGAGTAAATTATTTCACCACTTTCTAATTTCTGCAGAGCTAAAACTAACATATCTTTTGCATAAGGCATAAAAATATCACTTTTTAATAAATTTAATTTTTTATCCATCAATATAGGATATGATAACCAAGCATTACCAGCTATAGCCCAATTATCATTTAATTTATTTATTTTAGTTAAAAATTGTTCAATTTTAATAATTGATTCAGTATTTTCACCATACCAATAACCGTCTGATTGCAGTTCATAAAAAGCAAAATAAACTTCTTTTATTTTTGCATCTATAGCTACCAATACCTTTTTTTTATTTAATTTCCGATAAGCCCCTTGTGACATAGTTAATAAGGAAGAAATTTTTATAATTGGTAAATTTACTCCAAAAGATAGCCCTTGGGCAACACCAGCAGCAATTCTAACACCAGTAAAATTACCTGGACCACAACCAAAAGCTAAAGCATCAATATGTTGTAGATCTAAATTAGCATCAATAAGGCATTGTCTTATCATAGGCAGTATTTTTTTTTCATGATTTCGTGATACTAGAAAAAATCTAGTAAATACTATTCCATTAGACCAAATTGCAACAGAGCAAGATTCACTAGTTGTATCAATTGCTAATATACGAGCATCCATATTATTAATCTTTAATAAGTCATATCAAATAGTTACTATGTTAGTATTTTTTTTAAAAAGCAATTATTTGATAGTTAAAATTTATTATTTAGAATTATTTTTCTATTGAAATTAAATTTCAATTATACATTAATTATCAAATATAAAATTCACAATATTTTAAAATATTATTTACTAAAATTTTATTAAGTATTTAAAAATCATTCCAAGATCGCCCATCTTTAATGATCATTAAATCAGAAGCAATTGGACCTAATGTACCTGCTTGATATGTTTTTAAAGGTTCGTTATCCTTTGCCCATGCTTCCATGATAGAATCGACCCATTTCCAAGCTTCTTCTATTTCATCTCTACGAACAAAAAGTGCTTGTATCCCTTTCATTATTTCTAATAATAATCGTTCATATGCATCATCTAAATAAATTTTCTTATTGATTTCTGAAAAACTTAGATTTAATTTTGTTTTTTGTAGATGATGTTTATGTTCAACACCTGGTGCTTTATTTAAAATTTCAAGATCTATTCCTGCATTAAATTGCAATCGAATAGTTAATTTATTTTGTGGAAGAGTTTGAATAAAATCAGAAAAAATATTTAGAGATATATTTTTAAAATAAATTACTACTTCGGAGTATTTTGCTTTTAATCTTTTTCCTGTTCTTAAATAAAATGGTACACCAGTCCAACGCCAATTGTCAATATCAACTCTTATAGCTACAAAAGTTTCTGTTTTACTGAATTTATTAGCTCCTTCTTCAGCAAGATAGCCTGCAACTTTTTTTCCCTGTATAAAACCTGAAATATACTGTCCTCTGACTGTTTTTTCATTAATATTACTATAATCAATACGACGCAATGAACGTAGTATTTTTACTTTTTCGTCTCGTATACGATCTGCTGTTAAATCATTTGGTGGAGACATAGCAATTATAGTTAGTATTTGTAGTAAATGATTTTGAACCATATCACGTAATTGTCCTGTTTGATCAAAATAACTCCAACGTCCTTCTATACCAACTTCTTCAGCAACGGTAATTTGGACATGATCAATTATTCGATAATCCCAGTTATTAATAAACAATGCATTAGCAAAACGTAATGATAATAGATTTAATACTGTTTCCTTTCCTAAATAATGATCAATACGATAAATTTGGCTTTCTTTGAAATATTTAGCAACTACATCATTTATTTCTTTGAATGATGCAAGATCACTGCCTAATGGTTTTTCCATAACAATACGGTTATTTTTTTTATTAAGCCCAGCGTGTCCTAATCCATGGCAAACAGCACTAAAAGTTGTTGAAGAGATGGCAAAATAATATATAGTGGGTTTACTATCCCCCTCAAGATATTTGGCTAATAAATTAAATTTATTTAAATCATAAATATCTAAATTAAAAAAATCTAAACGATTACTTAATTTTTTCCATAAATGAGGATCAATTTTTTCATTCAAAAAATTTTCTAATGATTCTTTAACTACTCTTATATAAGAAATTGAATCCCATTCAGCTCTACCAATTCCTATTATACGAGTATTAGGATGTATATAACACATTTTTTCTAATTGATATAAGGAAGGTAATAATTTTCGGCGTGCTAAATCACCTTTTGCACCAAAAATAATAAAATTACATGCCTGGACTACTTTATTTATCATCATTATAGATAATTCTCTTTTTAAAATATCATTTATGAATACTGAAATATCTTTAATATAATAATATAATATAAGAAAACAGATTACCTGTTAAATAATTTCAATATGATTTTATAGTAATTATTTATTTAAAATGATTTATAGTGTATTTAAGCAATATAACAAAATAAATATTATGGTATTAGTAAAAAGATAATTTTTATATATATTTTGCTATTTTTATTTTTTTAATGAAAATTTAAATTAAAATTTAAAATAATAAATTTAATTAATTTATATTAAGTAATTTTATGCTAAAAATTATATAATTATTAAAATTTATTCATAAACTAAAATTATTTATTACAATTAAAATAGAAATCATTAAGTTATAATTAATAATAATATGCATTAATAAATTAGTAATACAAATATTAGATGTATTACAGATAATACTAATCTCTAAGTGATAATTTAATATTTAAAAAAACTGATAACTATAATATATTAAAATACAAGTTGTACTACTTTATAAAATTATTATAATAAAAATTATAATAATTTTATCCCTAATTTTGTATATATTTTGTTTTAAAGAACACTGGATTGTAAACTAGATATCAAGCATAAATCAATCAACTTTTTATTTAATAAATAAAAAGTTGAAAATAGGAATTTACGGAAAAATTTAACATACTCTGCTATGACGATATGCTTTTAAGCATTAACTATTTTCTTATAAAAGTAATGTTATTATTTTTTATATTTAGATAAATGTATCATTTTTACTTCTATAATTAATGCTTTTGCTAATTTTTATAGTAAAGTTGATTTTTTATTTAGAAATATTTTAATATTAAAACATCATTTTACAATAAAAATTAATGTTTACTAAATTGAAAATAAATTACAAATAACAATAAATATATTAAAATATATAATATATAAAAAATATATACGTAATATCATGTTAATATTTGTTAATTATTAAATTTAATAAAAGATTATTTTTAAGTTAGTAAAAAAGAAGAATATATAACCTTGAAGCTCAAATATATAAGAAATTTTTCTATTATCGCTCATATCGATCATGGTAAATCTACTTTATCAGACCGCATTATTCAGATTTGTGGAGGTCTTTCTAAACGTGAAATGAGATCTCAAGTATTAGATTCTATGTCTATAGAAAGAGAACGCGGGATTACAATAAAAGCACAAAGTGTTACTTTAAATTATAAATCTTTAGATGGTAAAACTTATCTGTTAAATTTTATTGATACGCCTGGGCATGTTGATTTTTCTTATGAAGTATCACGTGCATTAGCTGCTACTGAAGGTGCTTTATTAATTGTTGATTCTGTACAAGGTGTAGAAGCTCAGACTATTGCTAACTATTATGCAGCTATTGAAATAGGTTTAAAGGTTATTCCAGTATTAAATAAAATCGATTTATCTGCAGCAGAACCTGATAGGGTGGCTAAAGAAATTGAAAATGTAATTGGTATAGATACTCAACAAATTATTTGTTGTTCAGCAAAAACTGGTGATGGTATACAAGAGGTAATTGAATCTTTAATTAAAGAAATTCCACCACCAAAAGGTGATTTATCAGCACCTTTACAAGCATTAATAATAGATTCTTGGTTTGATAATTACTTAGGTGTTATTTCATTAGTACGAATTAAAAATGGTATAATGGTTAATGGCAAAAAAATTAAAGTAATGAATTCCAATAAATATTATAATATCAATAAATTAGGTATTTTTACACCAAATAGAATTTATTGTTCACAATTAAATTGTGGTGAAATTGGTTGGGTAGTTTGTGCCATAAAAGACATTCATGGAGCACAAGTTGGGGATACAATTACAGATGCATATCATCATGCCAAACAAGCGTTACCTGGATTTAAAAAAATTCAACCAAAGGTTTTTTCTGGGTTATTTCCAATAAATTCTGATAATTATATAGCATTTCGTGATGCCTTAGCAAAATTAAGATTAAATGATGCATCTTTATTTTATGAACCAGAGACTTCAACAGTATTAGGTTTTGGATTTAGATGTGGGTTTCTTGGATTGTTACATATGGAAATTATCCAAGAACGTTTAAAACGTGAATATAATTTAGATCTTATTACAACTGCTCCTACAGTT
Source organism: Candidatus Arsenophonus lipoptenae (assembly GCF_001534665.1). Taxonomy (NCBI): domain Bacteria; kingdom Pseudomonadati; phylum Pseudomonadota; class Gammaproteobacteria; order Enterobacterales; family Morganellaceae; genus Arsenophonus; species Candidatus Arsenophonus lipoptenae. Next base: position 831,556 of record NZ_CP013920.1, read on the forward strand.
ATTTATGAGGTTGAATTAACAAATGGTGATTTAATTCATATTGATAATCCATCTAAATTACCGAGATTTAATTATATAAATGAATTACGAGAACCAATTGCAGAATGCAAGATTATAACTCCTCAAGAATATCTTGGCAATGTAATTAAGCTATGTATAGAAAAGAGAGGTTATCAAATTAATATGGTTTATCATGGAATGCAAATATCATTAACCTATGAAATTCCTATGTCTGAAATAATATTAAATTTTTTCAATCGTTTAAAATCTATTTCACATGGATATGCTTCATTGGATTATAGTTTTATTTTTTTTAAAAAATCTGATATGGTACGTGTTGATGTATTAATTAATAATAAGAAATTAGATGCCTTATCATTAATTACTCATCGTAAAAAAGCAATATATTATGGACACAAGTTAGTTGAAAAAATAAAAAATTTAATTCCTCGTCAACAGTTTGATATTGTAATTCAAGCTTCAATTAATGATTATATTATAGATCGTTCAACTGTAAAACAATTGCGTAAAAATGTACTATCTAAATGTTATGGAGGAGATGTTAGTAGAAAAAAAAAGTTATTACAAAAACAAAAAGAAGGCAAAAAACGGATGAAATTAGTTGGTAATGTTAAACTTCCACGCGAAGTATTTTTTGTTAATCTTAATATAGAAGAGAATTACTAATTCTTACATAGGATTATTATGGCTAATAATTTTTCTTTAATCTTGACATTTATAACTTTAATTATAGGAATTATATGGATTTTTAGTCGCTTTAAATATATATTTTATAAAAATACAAAAACATTTAAAAAAATTAATAATAAAGAAACCAAAAATCAATTAAATTTATTAGATAATATACATAAAAAGAAAATGTCATTTGTTGACAGTTGTGCCTCTGTTTTTCCAATATTAATGATCGTTTTAGCTATACGCTCATTTATTTATGAACCATTTCAAATTCCATCTGGTTCAATGATCCCTACTTTATTAGTAGGAGATTTTATTTTAGTAAAAAAATTTGCTTATGGCTTAAAAGATCCTATTACTGGAACAACATTTTTTACTATAGGGAAACCTAAACGTGGGGATGTTGCTGTATTCAAATATCCTAAAGATCTTAGTGTGGATTTTATAAAACGTGTTATTGGTATTCCTGGTGATAGAATTATTTATTCTCCTGAAAAAAAAGAATTACGTATATGTCCAAATTATTCAATTTTGAATTGTGCACAAGAATTATCAATTAATTATTCTGAATTAAAAGAAAGTCAATGGACTTTATTTTTTAATAATAATTCTATATTAAATAATAAAAAAGGAAATTATTTGATCCCATTTAGTGAATTAATCCCGAATAACGCGTTGCGTTATTCGGAAAAGGTTGAAAATATAGATAATATTAATTATAAAATTTTAGTTATTCCTGAAGTATATACTGAATCGATTTATCAGCAACCGGGGTTGCCCGATAATGAATGGATTGTCCCTCCTAAACATTATTTTATGATGGGGGATAATCGAGATAATAGTTCTGATAGTCGTATGTGGGGATTCGTCCCGGAAGAAAATTTAGTAGGTAAGGCGGTTATTATTTGGTTTAGTTTTGATAAACATGAAGACGAATGGCCAACTGGGGTACGTTTAAATCATGTTGGCAAAATTAGATAATTAAAATTAAAAAAAGATATAAATTCAATTATAGATTTTTAAAAATTAATTATGTAATATGCAAGTATGATTATTGTAGTTTACAATTTCTTAATTATAAATTTTATATACGCAATAGCTTTACATAAAACTTAATTAAAGATATTGCGTATACTTGATTTTATATTCAAAAATTTTTAGATTAACACATAAATTTTGCTTTAATTCAATGGCTATAAATGCAAGAAATTCAAGAATTACAAAGTAAACTAGGTTATTTTTTTAAAAAAATTGAATTATTAAATCAAGCATTAACTCATCGTAGTGCTTGTAAGATTCATAATGAAAGATTAGAATTTTTAGGAGATTCAATTTTAAGTTTTGTAATTACTAATAATCTTTATCATAGGTTTCCTGAAGTTGATGAAGGAAATATGAGTCGCATGCGTGCAACATTAATCAGAGGAAATACGTTAGCTAAACTTGCAAAGGAGTTTGATCTAGGAAATTGTTTGTGGTTAGGTATTGGCGAACTAAAAAGTGGAGGGTTTCAACGAGAGTCAATATTAGCAAATGCTGTTGAAGCATTAATTGGAGGTATTTTTTTAGATAGTAATATTAAAAATACTGAAAAAATAATTTTAAATTGGTATGGAACTAGATTAATAAAAATTAATCCAGGGGATAAACAAAAGGATCCTAAAACAAGATTACAAGAATACCTACAAGGAAGGGGCTTACCATTACCTAATTATCTAGTAGTCCAAGTTCGTGGAGAAGCACACGAACAAGAATTTATTATTCATTGTAAAATTAGTGGTGTACAAAAACCAATTATAGGTATTGGATCTAGTAGACGTAAATCAGAACAATCTGCTGCTGTCCAAGCGTTAAAAATATTGGAGATTGCATGAGTAATCAGACAACATATTGTGGATTTGTCGTAATTATAGGTAAACCAAATGTGGGGAAATCAACATTAATTAATCAAATTCTAGGAAAAAAAATTTCAATTACTTCACGTAAACCTCAAACAACTCGTTATAATATATTAGGAATTGATACAAAAAATAATTATCAAACTATTTATATTGATACACCTGGATTACATATAAAAAAAAAACAGATAGTAAATAATTTAATAAAAGATTCTACAAATAAATTAATACATGATCTTGAATTGATTGTTTTTGTTATTGAAGGTACCAATTGGACAAATGATGATGAAAGAATAATACACGTACTAAAATATATTAGTTCTCCTGTATTATTAGTTATTAATAAAATTGATAATGTAATAAATAAAAGTATTTTGTTATCACACATTAATTTTCTTAGAAAAAAAATGGATTTTCTAGATATTATTCCTATCAGTGCAAAAAAAGGCACCTATATTGATACATTTATAAAAATTATTCAACAAAATATGCCTGAAACAACACATTATTTTCCAGAAGAATATATTACTAATATGTCTAAAATTTTTTTAGCTAAAGAGATTATTCGTGAAAAATTAATGCGATTTCTTGGTGATGAATTACCATATTTAATTAAGGTAGAAATTGAACAATTTATAGTACATAAGAAATATAATTATAAAATTAATGGCATAATTATAGTTATAAAAAATAGTCAAAAGAAAATAGTTATAGGTGTTAAAGGGCAAAAAATAAAAAGAATAGGTATTGAATCTCGTATAGAAATGGAAAAACTGTTTTCTGCTAAAATTTATCTTTCACTTTGGGTTAAGGTTAAAAAAGAAGCATCAAATAATGAATATTACTTAAATAGTTTAGATTATGTTTTTAATATTAATAAAATTTAATATTTTACTATTATTAGTTTAATATTTATATATTATAAATATTATAATTTTTTATAAAATTTACTGAGAAATTTATTATTTTTAAAATAATATAATATAATCTATAAAATAGTGTATAAGGAATTAAATATGGGAAATTTATTATTAGGAGTTAATATTGATCACATAGCAACAATACGTAATGCACGTGGTACTCAATATCCAGATCCTATATATAGTGCCTTTCTTGCAGAACAAGCAGGTGCTGATGGAATAACTGTACATTTACGTGAAGATCGTAGGCATATAACTGATCGTGATGTCAAATTGCTTCGTAATACGTTACAAACAAAAATGAATCTTGAAATGGCAATAACTAATGAAATGGTTGATTTTGCTTGTCAAATAAAACCACAATATTGTTGTTTAGTGCCAGAAAGACGTGAAGAGTTGACAACTGAAGGTGGGCTTAACGTTTTTGATCAAAAAACGTTAATCAAATTAGCTGTAAGAAGATTAACTAAAGCAGGTATTATAGTATCTTTATTTATCGATCCTCAAGATCAACAAATTGATGCCGCAGCAGAAATTGGTGTGCCATTTATTGAACTTCATACAGGAATTTATGCTAATGCAAAAAATGAATTAGAACAAATAAAAGAATTGGAACGCATTAAAAATGCTATAAATTATGCTAATTCGAAACAACTTAGGGTAAATGCTGGTCATGGTTTAACTTATCATAATGTTAGACAAATTGCTCAGTTAATAGATATATACGAACTTAATATTGGTCATGCAATTATTGGAAGAGCACTTTTTAGTGGTATGACAAATGCAGTAAGAGATATGAAGAAAATTCTTATTGAGGCACGTAATTAATGGCTATTATTGGTTTAGGTATTGATTTAGTTGAAATTATACGAATAAAAAAAATTACTCATCGTTTAAAAGACAGATTAGCAAAACGTATATTATCTGATCAAGAATTAATAATATACCAAAATCATTCCCAATCAGTTCGTTTTCTATCTAAGCGTTTTGCTGTTAAGGAAGCAGCTATAAAAGCTTTAGGGATAGGTATTAGAAATGGTTTAACATTTAATCAATTTGAAGTGTTCAATGATAAATTAGGAAAACCTGTACTTAATTTATTAAGTCAAGCAAAAATATTATCTAAGACATTTGGAATAAAACATATCCACGTATCATTATCTGATGAACAGCATTATGTTTGTGCTATTGTAATAATGGAAACTTAAAATTTTTATAAATACAATTAAATTAATTTATAATGCTTTTTATTATTGATGTCTTTAATTATAGTATCCCTAATTATAGTATTTTTAATAGGACATACAGACTGGCACATTGGTTTATCGTACAATTCAACACATTCATTACAAAGATTTGAATTAATTTGATAAAAATCTTCTCCCATTGAAATTGCATTATTAGGACATACTGGCTCACACATATCACAGTTGATACAACTATCAGTAATTAATAATGACATATCAACACCTTAATTTTTTATCTGCATTTTATATAGAAAAATATTTATTTGTAGATCCTACTACATACTTTTTATAAAGTAAAACCATTTTTTAAATATAAAATTATAAAAATTATTATAGTGCATAAATATATATTGTAAATTCAAAATTTGATAGGTTATAACTTTACTTTTATAAAGTTTAATTGATTAA